>NZ_JAJJPB010000009.1:0-116014 GCF_020908015.1 Clostridium aromativorans | reverse complement strand
CTTCGCAATACTGTGTCAAAATACTCACTGCGGTACTCATTTACTCAAGTAAACTCTGTTCCTCCTTCGCATTTTTCCTTGTCTTGCTCGTCACTAACAATTTTAGACTTACTGCCTTTGTTGGAAATTGCCATTAACTTCGTCCAGCTTCGTCAAATGCTTCATTCCGGTGCTCATTTACCTAAGTAAACTCTGCTCCTCATTCGGCCTTTTCCTTGCTGTACTCGTTACTGTCAATTTCAAGCATATTACTTACGAAATTACTTTCTTTGCTGCTCATCGCAGCTCAAAAGAATTGCTGGTTTATTCTCATATAAGTTTCCCTATATTTATTCTGTTCAATTTTCAAGGATCATCTCAAGCTGCCTGTTCTTCTTTAAGACAGCTTTTATAGTATATCATCTGTTTGCATTTTTGTCAATATATTTTAGATAATTATCAAAATAAAACTAAATACATATTGGATATGAGCCTCACGGCATCACATCTGCTTTCAACAACAGTTGATATTCTATCATATTTTCTCCTACTTTCTTCATAATATGCATTTATTATATAAATTTATCTTATGTTTTTCCGATATAAACTACTTTTTTCTTCAATATTCTTATATTGACACGCCAGGTTCAGGTTACGTTAATTTCACCTTAATTAAAATACAATTATTGATAAATACCTTTTTATTCTTATATAATATAAGTAAAAAACAGAGAGGCCCTTATATGAATATACCTAAAATATTAATAATAGAAGATGACGAACAAATAAACGACCTTATATGTGAGACTTTAAAAAAAGAAAATTACGATATCACACAATGTTTTAATGGAAGAGATGCACTTTGTAAAAATTACAATGACTTTCAGCTGATCATACTTGATATAATGCTGCCCTATGTGGATGGCATTGATGTTCTAAGAGAAATACGGAAAAAAAGCACCCTTCCAATTATAATTCTCTCTGCTAAAACTGAGGAATGTGACAGAATAACAGGACTCACTCTTGGTGCCGATGACTATATGATAAAACCTTTTTCCCCGAAAGAATTAACAGCAAGAGTAAAATCCCAACTCAGAAGGTACATAAAATACAATCAAAATACCTCTTCATACTCCTGCCTCCAACATGAAAAATTGGAATTAGACACTCTTGCCCACAAAGTGTTCAAGACCAACAGGGAATTAAACCTCACTCCAAAGGAATTTGAGCTTTTAAAACTATTTTTGGAGAACCCAAAGCAGGTATTTACTAAGGCACAAATATTCAGCAGAGTATGGGGAGACGATTACCTTAAGGATGACAATACTGTCATGGTAACTATAAAAAGACTCAGAGATAAAATTGAAGATATGCCGAAACAGCCAAAATATATATTGACTGTATGGGGAATAGGCTATAAACTTGGAGATTGATTATGGATATATTTGATTGTATTTTAATAATTACATTAATTCTTATGGTCCTCATTATTCTTTATATTTATAAAGCATTAAATCATATCTGCTGTTATATTGATAAAATACTCCATGGAAATTTGAATCAGAGAATACGGCTTCAGACTCACATAAGTTTTATCAGCAGACTTGTGGTGAAAATAAACGCATTGGCAGAAAAGCTTCAGAAGGTTGACGTAAAGAACAAATTAAATGAAGAATCCCATAAAAAAATGATTTCAAATATATCTCACGACTTGAGAACTCCGCTTACATCCATTCTAGGGTATATGGAGCTCCTGATGAGTGATTCAAAACTACAGCCTTTTGAAAAAGAAAAATACATGAAAATAATATGTGATAAAGGTAACTATCTTTACAGCACCCTGGAGGAATTTTTCCAGCTTTCAAAAATAGATTCAAATGATTTTAAACTGGATATAAACAAGATCAACATATGCGAGACTGCACGAAAGAATATAATTTCATTCTTCAATGAATTGAGAAGCTTGAACATTGAACCTGAATTGAATTTTCAAGAGGAAAACATATACATGAATTCAGACGAAAAATCTCTAAACAGGATTTTCAGCAATTTAATAGGTAATTCATTGAAATATGCAGAAAAAGCTACAAAAATAGGTATAGACATCAATTATAACGAGAATATGATCTTTATATCTGTGTGGGACAACGGTATTGGAATACCTGAAGATGAAATAGATTATATATTTGACAGGTTATATACTGTGGAGAAATCGAGAAATTCAAACACCAAAAGCAGCGGTATCGGCTTAAGTATAGTAAAAAAACTGGTAAAATCCTTGAATGGCCGTATTGACCTGTCCAGTATCCCTCTCAAAAAAACAGAATTCAAAATCACCTTCAAAACCAAGTGATCATAATTACCCATAATGTAAGAAAATTGTAAGAGCCCTGTAAAAACTATGTAAGGATTATGTTGTATATTATAGACATAATCCTTTTTGCAATATCAGGAATCAAAAAAACTGGAGGAAATAAAATGGACACCATACTAAAAACTTATAATTTAACCAGATATTTTAAAAATTTCACTGCCGTGGACAATTTAAACATGACCATAGAAAAAGGTGACATATACGGTTTTCTTGGAGAAAACGGTGCCGGCAAAACCACCACCATACGTATGATAATGCAGCTGGTAAAACCAAGTTCCGGAGAAATAGAACTGTTTTCACAAAAATCGGCAAACAGGAGATATCTTCTCCAGAAAATAGGCTCTATAATAGAATATCCCGGATTTTACCCAAATCTAACAGCAGGCGAAAATCTGGAAATACACAGGAGAATGATGGGCATTCAGGGAAAGAACTGTATAGATGAAGCCCTGAAATTGGTGGATATAAGGGATGTTAAAAATAAAAAAGTAAAGGAATTTTCTCTTGGCATGAAGCAGAGACTTGGAATAGCAAGAGCCCTCCTTCATCACCCTGAATTTCTCATACTTGACGAGCCCACCAACGGCCTTGACCCAACTGGCATAAAGGAAATCAGAGAACTTATACTGGAGCTGTGCCACAAGCAGAATATTACATTTTTGATCTCAAGTCATATTCTAAGTGAAATTCAGCTTATGGCCACAAAAATTGGGATAATCCACAGAGGTTCTCTTCTGGAGGAAATATCCTATGATGAACTCCAGAAGAGAAACAGGCACTATATAAACATAAAAGTAAATGACGATAAAAAAGCTTCTTTTGTTCTGGAGGAAAAGCTGAACATACATGACTACATTATCTGGGAGAAGAATAATCTGCGGGTTTATGAAAAGCTTCAGGAAATTTCAAATATAAACAGGATTTTAGTTTCAAATAACTTGTCTGTAGAAGAGATATGTTTGAAGATAGACAGCCTTGAGGATCATTTTCTCAGGCTTACAGGAGGAAAATAGATGTTCAATATAATATATGGTGAATTTTTAAAACTCAAAAGATCCTACCTGATCATTGCATCTATCATTGCTTCCATCTTCATACCCCTTGTTCAATGTGTTATGTCCCTTTCCAATGACTACACAGGTATATCTGATGCACTTAAAAGTACCCTGGTTAAAGATTACAGAACCAGTACAGAATTATTGTGTTTTCAATTTTTGTATATTATATTTTTTGCCTTTATATCAGGTTATATTTTCTCAAGGGAATTCTCGGATAAAACCGCCAATGTTCTCTACTCCTACCCCTTTGGAAGGATAAAGATATTTGCAGGCAAACTAATTGCCATATATTTGATAATCCTGTTTGTGTACATATGCCAGTTTGCCGCTGTTTACGCTGCCTTGTACATAGCCTGGGAGGAACTTCCATCTCTGAGTTTTATAATTACGGATATAAAAGTCAATCTTTATTCCATGTTATTTCAGTTTTTAATAATTTCTATACCTGTATTCATTGGAATAATTACAAAGAATATTGTCTTTCCCCTGGTTTACGGAATACTGGCAGCAGTTTCATCTTCATTCTTCATGGCTGCAGGAGGCATATATCTCCAGATGTCACCTTTGATGCTTCCCTCACTTCCCATATACTTCTTTTACAAGGGAGATCCCATTGACTTTATACTTCTTTTCACAAATATTATATTCATCCTTTCCATATCCATCCTTTTCTGCATTTATTGCTGCAAATTCATGGATATGGAGTGATTGTCAGATTTCTGTGAAACTTACTTTTTGCACTTTGAATTTCAGAATAAATAAGGAGGCCTTGAAATGCCAAACATAATATACTGTGAACTCTTGAAATTAAAAAGAAGCTATACATCTTCCCTTATCTTAATCGGAGGCACGTCCATGACAATACTCATGTTTCTGGCAAGATTTATTACAGAAAGTGAGATGATTTACGAAAAATATGCCTACAACATAGACCAGATAAATTTTCTAATGATATATCCCATACTTTTTACACTTGCTGCAGCCTATGTTTTCTCAAGGGAATTCTCAGACAAGACTGCCAGCACATTGTATACCTACCCTGTAAGCAGGTTTAAAATTTTTATGGGAAAATTAATTTCAATTTATGTTCTCATATTCATTACATACATAGTCGAAAGCTTGTCCATACCTGTCAGTTATTATTTTTTACACGGAGCTATACCAGAGTATTCCCTGATGATAACCACTGTTAAAGCCCAGGCATGTTCCCTGCTTTTTCAGTTCTTGCTGATTCCCATTCCAGTACTGATCGTAAATATGAGCAAAAATATGACAATACCTTCTTTATACGGAATTCTATCCTTTGTATTGAACACCCTGCTGATAGATAAGACAGAGCATCTTGAATACATACCTACTGCCTACCCCTATATTTCAGCAGCATACATCTACAATTTAAGAGACATCCGCTTCAGCTGCATCATAATAGGCACTGTCTCCATTTTTATATTATTTGTTTCCACCTCTCTGTACAGCTTCTGCAGTCAGGATATAGTCTAGAGCTTATACTTAAACATGAAAAGGAGTTTGAAATGAATAAATTCATAAAAATCATCATATGTATATCCATTATATGTTCTGCTTTGTCACTTGCAGCCTGTGAAACTCAATATCTGGGCGGCAGCAGGGATACCCGATGGGAAAAGGACTTAAACTACCTGCAAAATGCCCTTCCCCAAAAACACGTGGATGCTTTTCCAAAAATCAGTGAAAATAATTTCAACAGCGAAATGGAGAATTTGAAAAATTCCATATCAAAGCTTAACGACGACGAAATAACTGCAGGAATTTACAGAATAACTGCTTCACTGGGAGACAGTCATACTTCTGCCTATAAAAAGCCAGATCATATCTATCCTTTTGAATTTTATTATTTCAAGGATGGTATTTACGTCATAAACACCACCGCTCAATACAAAAGATCCCTCTATGGAAAGCTTTTGAAAATAGATGACATGGATGTGGAAAAAGTAAAAGAACATATTTTGCCTCTTATTGTGAAAGACAATTATGCCATGATAAAAAAGAGCCTTCCAAAATACCTTATGAATGCAGACATCCTTCATGGGCTCAAAATTGTAAATCCTGCAAAAAACACTGCTTTCACTTTTAAAGATATACATGGAAACATATTTGATTTGAATATAGATCCCAAACCTGCCCATGACTTAAAAGGCAAATTTATTGCAGCAGGTAAACCTGACAGCTCTTACCCACTTTACCGGCAAAAAAGCAATTTGAATTACTGGTATGAATATGTGGAAAGTAAAAAGCTGCTGTACTTCAAATACAACAAATGCGAGGAGGAAGAAAATGAATCCCTGGAGGACTTTACAAACAAAATGCTTAAATTCATGGATACTCACCCTGTGGATAAATTTGTAATTGACATGCGGGACAATCCCGGCGGCAGTGACAAATACATGAATTCAATTATACAGTGGATAAAAAGCAATAAACTCAATAATAAAGACAGATTTTTTGTGATAACCGGAAGGGCAACTTTTTCCTCTGCACTAATAAACCTGGTTCAATTGAGAGATGAAACCAACGCCAGTTTTGTAGGTGAGGAAACCAGCGGAAAACCAAATCATTTTGGAGCTGTAAGAACTTTTGATCTTCCCAATTCAAAAATAAGTATACAATATTCCACCCAGTTCAACAGAATCTCCAGAGATAATGACAATACCTTTAGTCCTGATAAGATAGTTGAAATCTCCATAGGGGATTATATAGACAAAAGAGATCCTGTGCTCAACTATATCACGAACAAGTAAAAAGCAGCCTTTTGAAGAGTATAAATTCAAAAGGCTGGATTACTTTACATTTTTTCTGTTTTTTCCAATTCAGTGGTCAAATCTATTATTCTGGCATTTAAAACAGGATGCACAACATAGGGTGCAATATCACACAGAGGTTTTAATACAAACAACCTTTTATGCATTCTCGGATGGGGTATGACTATCTTTTCATCTGCAGTAACCAGATTATCATATAAAACCACATCCAGATCCAGAGTTCTGGGACCCCACTTTATTTTTCTTTCTCTCTTTAACTTCTTTTCCACCTGCATTAAAAAATCTATAAGTTCTTCCGGAGTCAGTAAGGTTTCCAACTCCAGGGCTCCATTTAAAAAATCACCTTGTTTTAAATATCCTACAGGCTTTGTTTCATATAATTTGGACATTTTGACTATTCTGCTCGAATCAGAAGAATTTATAATATGGACAGCATCTTTTATATTCTGTTCTCTGTCTCCCAAATTGGAGCCCACAGAAATATAAGTTCTGTGCCAACGCCTGTCCACTTCAATTGCTGCCCATTTAAGCGGCTTGCCTATGGGTGCCCAGGGTTTTTTAACTCTCACTTTTACCCGTTTCACCCTTGCATATTTTTTTAATATAAATTCTGACAGAACTTCTGCCGATGTTTCAATAAGATCATATTTTTTCTTTTTGAATTCCCCTTCCACATCATTGCAGAGCACTGCATAATTTATGGTACTGCTGAGATCATCATGCTTCCCGGCATCTCTTAAATCAAGATACAATTTTAAAGATATCAAAAATTTTTGGCCCATATCTTTTTCAGCTTGATTTACTCCGTGATGTGCATAAACCTCTAAATCTTCTATATATATAACATCCATCTGGGACCTCCTAACTGCGCATCAATACTCAATACCGTAATTTTTCTTTTCCTCCGGCCAGCTGCAGTCGGAAAATACACTGCACATAAAACATTTTCTTGATATCTTGTCACTTTTATAAAATATCTTCTTTAATGAATCCCAATTATTTGATTTTCTATGACTGCCTATAAGATCCAGCACTTGCCTTTTCTCATGTTCATCAAACCCGCATTTTTCCAATATATCTTTGGCAATTTTAACACCTGCAATTTCATGAGGTGTACCTTTTTCATACTGCTCCCCTCTTCCTATATCATGGAGCAGTGCAGCTGCATATATTATTTGTTTTTCCACTTTTATATTTTTTTCAAGCACCATTATATATGCAATTCTGGCGACATCCATAAGATGGCAGATGCCGTGCCTGCAAAATTTCCTGGTTCTTTCCATATCATCTATCCGAGACAGATATCTGCAAAAATCATGATTTTTCAATATGGCATTGACCTTTTCCACAATAAGCACCACACTTTTATTCTACATTGAGCATTTTATATACTTCTTCCCTATATCTGGAGTCCTCTTTGAATATTCCTCTGGTAGCCGTAGTAACAGTCTTGCTTCCAGGTTTTTTTACTCCCCTCATGGTCATGCACATGTGTTCAGCCTTTACAACTACCATAACTCCTTTGGCATTCAAATATCTCATTATTGAATCAGCAATTTGAACGGTCATTCTCTCCTGGAGCTGGAGCCTTTTCGCAAAGACCTCCACAGTCCTGGCCAATTTGCTCAAGCCAACCACTTTGTCATTGGGAACATAGGCAATATGTACTTTACCATAAAAAGGCATAAGATGGTGTTCACAAATGGAATAAAATACAATATCCTTTTCCAATACTATATCAGTACTGTTCACCGTAAATACCTTTTTTAGATGTTTTTCAGGACTCTCATTGTATCCTGAAAAAATTTCTCTATACATTCTGGCAATTCTATCTGGAGTTTCAATAAGCCCTTCTCTTTCGGGATCTTCCCCTATAGCTTCAATAATCATCTTTACTGCCTTTTTAATTTTATTATCATCCATCACAATAAGTTATATTGAGCAGTGAATACTCAATATTCTCCCCTCCCATGCATCTAAAATAGATTACAATATACCTTTCAGACACTTTATCTTCTCAATATTGCATCTGCCATCATTACCGCTCTTTTATTTTCTTTCACATCATGAACTCTCACAAAATCACAATTTTTCATTATGCCTATCACCGTTGTAGCTATAGTACCTTCAACTCTTTCATCTGTGGGAAGTTTTAATGCATTTCCTATCATGGATTTTCTGGATGTTCCCAGAAGAACCGGATATCCCAGCTTTGAAAGCTGTTCCAAGTTATTCATGACATCTAAATTTTGTTCATAGTCTTTAGCAAAGCCTATACCTGGATCCAATATTATATTTTCCGGATCTACTCCAGCTTTTAAAGCTATATCCACACTTTCCTTTAAATCGCTCAACAGATCTTCCATTAAATTTTTGTAATTTCTATTATTTCTATTGTGCATAAGACAACATGGAACTTTATAATGAGCTGCCACTTCAGCCATATACTGATCTTTTTTGAAGCCCCATACATCATTTATGAAGTTTGCTCCAGCTTTTAAAGCTTCCTCTGCCACTTTTCCCTTGTAAGTATCTACTGAAATAGGTATATCTATATATTTTTTAAGCGCACCTATTACAGGAATCACTCTTTCAATTTCTTCCTCCTGATCCACTGGCATATGACCTGGCCTTGTGGATTCTCCTCCCACATCTATTATGTCCGCACCTTCAGCTTCCATCTTTCTAGCATGTTCTATAGCACGCTCTATACTATTAAACTTTCCGCCGTCGGAAAAAGAATCCGGCGTAACATTTAGTATACCCATGATATGGGTTTTTTTACCAATTTCAAAATTTTTATCACCTATTCTTAATATCTTACTCATTATTTTTACCTTCCATCATTTTTTATTTTGCAGATGCAAATGCAAAAACACACTTAATCACCGTTGTCCTTTAAACAATTCTATTTTATCCGAACGCTACAAGTGTTAATACTCCCAAACTTCTCAAAGTAGGAGATAATCACTACTATGTGTATGTTCTTTAATAAAATACTCCCTTTGCTACTATCTCCACTGGTCCAGCCAATGTCAATTCTTTAATATTATTATTTTTATAGAATGTCGAAACTTCTAAAATTCCTCCAGGCTGATTTATGGTATAATTATGTTCACCTTCATTAGAAGTAAGTGAAACTGCCAAAGCTGTAGTTCCAGATGCACAACTTCTTTCCCATAACAAACTGTCAGTAGCTTTAACATACACTAAAGGTGTCAAAAAATATTTCAGTGGATCATAATACATTATACCAAATGCATCATATTTTTCTCTATCCATATATCTTTTTATCATTGAAAACAAATCATCATTATTTTCAATTTCATCTGCATCCACAATAAAATGTGTAATTCCGCAGAGCTCAATTTTTTTTACTTCTATATTTTTGCCATCAATTGAAAAACTACATTTTTCAATTTTTTGCGGCAAAGGCATTTGAACTTTGGAGTAGAAAACATTTTCTTTTTCGGTATTCCTTACCTCACAGTTTATTAATTCATTCACTCCTGATATTTCAAAACTGGTAAAATATCTTTCTTTTATTTTCTTTATAGTCGAATTATGAAAAAATACCATACATGCGGCAAAAGATCTAGCGGCATTTCCACAAAATTCCCCACCCATCATCTGCAGCCTGATAACATCTTGTCTTTTACCTTCTAATGTCTTTGGGCTTTCAATAAACCCTACCTGTTCTCCATGAATACTATTATAATTCATCAATTTATTTGCCATTTTGGGCTGTTGGTTTCTGTTAACCTTGTCCAATACAAATATAGTCATATTTTCTGCTGGATTAACCTTTACATAATTGTACCCTCCGCCCATAGTATCAAACATCTCCCTCATTGAAATATCAATACCCAAATAATATTAATTACACCAATTTCCTTAAATGATTAACATTATTATAGTTGATAGCTTCAATTATTTCAATATAATGCTATTTACTGTATAAAACATACTGGAATTAAACACCAAAATATACTATTATAATATGTAATATATTATTATGCAGTTAAGAGTTAAGAACTAAAATTGATGAAGAAATTTTTAACTTCATTAAAAGTTTAAACCCCAGCCATTAACTACATTATTGTGTTTATAGGAGGATAAAAATGACATATTCAAAAGTCAAATATGAAGGACTAAAAAAGCTGTGCCACATTGTCTTTGAAAAATTTGGATTTAACCCGGAGGACAGTAAAACTATTACAGATGTATTGTTATTATCAGATCTATATGGCATTGAATCCCACGGCATTCAGAGATTAGTAAAATATTACAGTGAAATAAAACAGGGTTTGATAATAGTTGACTCCAGTCCAAAAATCATAAAAGAAACACCCATATCCGCAGTTATAGACGGTCAGGCCGGCATGGGACAATTAACAGGTAAAAGAGCCATGAATCTTGCCATAGAAAAAGCTAAGGCTTCAGGGATTGGCATGGTTTCTGTAAGAAACTCCAATCACTACGGTATTGCAGGATACTATGCTAAGATGGCAGAGGAATCAGGCCTCATGGGAATTTCAATGACAAATTCACCAGCTGTCATAGTACCCACTTTTGGCAAAGAAGCCATGCTCGGCACAAATCCCATCGCTATATCTATACCAGCTGAACCCTATCCATTTTTAATGGACATGGCCACTAGTGTAGTAACTAGAGGTAAAATTGAAGTCTATAATAAAAAACATGAACCCCTTCCTTTGGGCCTGGCATTGAATAAAGATGGAGAAGAAACCACTGACCCCTATGATATACTGTACAATGTACCAAGAAAGCTGGGAGGCGGATTGCTCCCACTTGGAGGTTCTAAAGAATTAACAGGAGGACATAAGGGATACGGTTTTGCTCTAGCGGTTGAAATATTCACAGCAATTTTATCAGGGGGCTCTACTGGAAATTATGTCCATCTTGACGGATCTGGCGGTTCAGGTACCTGTCACTTTTTATGTGCAGTAGACTATGGTATATTTGGAGATAAAAAATCCATTGAAAGCAGACTTTCAAAATATTTAGATGAACTTAGAAGTTCCAAAAAAGCAAAAGGAGCCGTCAGGATATATACCCATGGTGAAAAAGAAGTGGAATCTTATAATGACAAAATTAAAAATGGAATTCCGATAAATGATGCAACTCTTCATGAAATAGATGATATATGCCAATTCTTCCATATAAATTCCAATGACTATATCATTAAAGTCAAGAGTTAGGAGATTTCAATCTCAGCTATTAACCATTTCCTATCTCAAAATATTTTTAGAGGAGGTAACGAGTATGATTAAAATAGGTAATAAAAAAATTTTAATCAAAAAAGGAGACATAACCAAAGAGCAAAGTGATGCAATAGTAAATCCTGCAAACAGCTCTCTAAGTCATGGTGGAGGGGCAGCTTTAGCCATAGTGAGGGCAGGTGGAATTGAAATACAAAAAGACAGCGATAAAATCATAAAAAAAATAGGCACTCTGCCTGTGGGAAAAGCTGTCATAACATATGGTCATAATTTAAAAGCCAAATTTGTAATACACACTGTAGGGCCAATAATGGGAGAGGGAAATGAAGAAAATAAACTGAGAAAAGCCATGACCAGCGTACTTAATCTGGCGGAGTCCTATAATTTAACTTCTATATCAATTCCGGCCATAAGCTCCGGTGTATTCAGATTTCCAAAAGAAAAATGTGCAGAAATACTTCTTAAAACTTCAGTAGAATTTCTCAGAAAAGATGATATAGATTTGAAAACTATTGTCATGTGCAACCATGATGATAAAACTACAGATATTTTCCTCAAGGAGGGTAAAAAATATATCTAGATATAAAAATAGAGTGCTGTAAAACTATTTCAAAAAATAGTTTTACAGCACTCCCTTTCTTATATTTTAACTATTCCAAAACCTCTTTATTCTGGAAAGTATTTCCTAGCACCTCCACATTCCCCTTGAGCATTTGTATGTATAAATATTCATTTTCTACATAAAAACCATACAGTTCCGTGGCCTCACTGATCTCTCCACACTCGCCTATCAATTTATCAAAGGAATATCTGCCAAACTTGACAGGTAATCTCAAGGAATTTTCCTCTTGATTTATCCCTATAATATCCTCTTCATAGATATCATTTCCATTTTTATCGTTCAAACCTGTAAATTCTGTAGTTATAAATCTACCTTCTTCTTTTACTCCATCTTCAAGATAAGGATTTTCACTTATATAAAAACATTTATTTTTACTGTCCCAAATTCTAAATTTAAATTTTCTCATACAATACTCACTCCTTTATATTTTAATTTGATTCACCATTACTGTGAGCTTTTCAGCAAACTCTGCTTGACTTTATTCACTAATACTTTTACTGCATTCATTCACAAAAAACTTAAAAATAGAAAATTGTTTCTCATAATGTTCCCACATCATTTCAGGATGCCATTGAACTCCCACTACAAACCTGTTTCCTCTCATCTCTATGGATTCAATTATCCCGTCAGGAGATCTACCCGAAACTTCAAAAACATGAGCTGGATCTTTAATAACCTGATGATGATAGGAATTTACCCGTATTTCCTCTTCTTTGAAAATACTGAAAATTTTACTTTTTTTATCCACGAAAACTTGATGGACTGGAATATATTTCTCAATTTCTCTCATAGAGTGATTTATATCTATGTTATTTCTCAACTTAAGAGGTATTTCACTAAAATCCTGATAAAGAGTACCACCATAAGCCACATTCAAAAGCTGATTACCCCTGCAAATTCCCAAAACAGGAATATTGCTTTTATCTATAATATTTTTCACCAAAGTAAGTTCATGCTTATCTCTCCTGGGATTTATGGCTCCAATTTTAGTACTTGTAAACTGTCCATAGTACTCAGGGAAAATATCATTTCCTCCCGTCAATATCAAACCATCTATATCATTAATAATATTATAGATATTATCTTCATCATTATATATTGGAATGATCAGAGGAATTCCCCCTGCTTTTTCAACTGAACTTATATAATCATCAGGCACAAGCTGCCAATCCAACTTGCCTCCCAATCCGCCATAGAGTTCATCCAATCCGTTAAAATAATTTGCACATATTCCTATAACTGGCTTCATTCATATTCCTCCATCCAAGAATAGGCAATCAGTGAACCGGCATCTGGTTGTCTCTTAACTCAAGATACTTTAATTATTTACTATTAGATATTCATTACACACTGTTATCATTAAAAACTATTTTGTCAACCCCGCAGCCTTCATTGTCTTTAAAATATTTCCAGCACTGAATTTTAATTTCTCTATTTCATCCTCAGAAAGAGGTACTTCTATTCTCCTCTCAACTCCATTTTCAGTTATAATACATGGAAGGCTTAATGCCACATCCTTTAGACCATATTCACCCTCCAGGGTAGTGGAAACAGGCATGATACTGTGCTCATCTAGCAAAACTGCCTTTGCAAGTCTGCAGGCTGCCATAGCAATTCCTGCACTGGTAAATCCTTTAAGGTGAAGGACGTCATAAGCCACATTCACCACTTCGGAAGCTACTTTTTCCCGATCCAGTGGTTCCTTTGGTCTAAAGTATTCATCCAATCTATCGCAGGAAACTCCCCCAATATTCAAAAGACTCCAGGTAGGAAAAGCTGAATTGCCATGTTCTCCAAGCATATATCCATGAACATCTTTAGGGTCCACATTGTATTTATTGGCGATGATTCTTCTGAAACGTGAGGAATCAAGACTAGTTCCCGTGCCAAATATTTTATTCTTAGGATATCCAAAATAATTTTGAGCATAATATACCATGGTGTCCAATGGATTGGTTATTATTATAATCACTGCATCCTTTGTATACTTGCTTATAGAAGACATCACATCTTTCATGGTCTCAACATTTTTCTCCGCTAAAACTGTTCTATCGGATTTGTCATCTGGCATTATGCTTGGTCCGGCAGCTATTATGATAACTCTAGCGTCACTACATTCTTCATAACCACCTGAATGAATTCTCACATTAGGGCTATAAGTAAAAGACGTAGTATGTGTAGAATCCAGTGCTTCCCCTTCGGCCTTTTCCTTTATTTTGTCAATAGTTACAATCTCAGACATCAGATCAAGTGACAATGCACAATTCAATACTGCAGAGCCTACATGTCCTGTACCTACTATTACAAGCTTATTTTTTGTCGGTTTCATATACATTACCCCCATTATATTATATAATTTAAAATATCAAATCAAATGATTCTTGAGTTCAAATCAGTTTTTTTCTATATTATAGTTATTTTTTGTATCTATGTCTACTATCAATTGTAAATCGTAAATTAAAATAATTGAAATATTACCTGACATAACTAACTTTCTTTTGAAAAAAGTTTATGAAAAGTATATAATTTCTGTAAAGAGTGTATTTGGAGGTAATCTATGAATACCATATCTTATACAGAAAGTTATAATAAAATATTCAGGAAAATTACAAATGTAAAGTGGCTTAAAAAATATAATATAAATAAATATATGATAAACAAGAGCATAAAAAGTAACAAATTCAGAGACGCCCTTAAAAATCAATTACTCAACAAAGACTTTTCAGCTAAAAGTACATTAATACTATGTCAATCTATGCTGGAGTCACTTTCGGAACATAAAGTACCTGACAATTGGCTTCTATATTTATACCAATATACCCTGCAAAAAAATTTTCCAGAAAATGTAACTGTAAAAATGATTCCCCAGTTAACCGCTCCCTGTGAACTGTACCTGGTCATATTCAATATACTGTGTAAAATACAAAAAAGTTCTGATGATGGAACATGGGAAAGTCATTATCCACTGCAATTTTTAACTTCAAAAGAAGAATCCGAACTGGAACATCCTGAAGAATACAAAAAATTTGTAAAATCTTTTGTATCACAATATACCTATGAGATGATGAAAATAAACGGTGAATTAACAGGTTTTACCACGCTGCAGCATGTGTGTGGTGTACATTTTTTATCTCTCTACATAGCAAGACAATTAAAAAGTATAAATATCCCCGTCGATCTGGGAAGAGTATCCGGAGCTGCTGCCGGTCATGACATAGGAAAATACGGGTGTAAATATGCGGAATCCAAAAAAGTTCCCCATTTACATTATTACTATACAGATCAGTGGTTTAAAAGATGTGGAATAAACTATATAAGAAATGTAGCTATAAACCACTCCGTATGGGATTTAGAATTAGAAAATCTTTCTCTGGAATCTCTAATTCTCATATACTCTGATTTTAGGATAAAAAATGAATTTAAAAATAGTCAGACCTATATGAAATTATTTTCCCTAGATGAATCATTTTACATAATTTCAAGCAAGCTGGAAAACATGAATTCACAAAAAAGTAAACGATACAGAAGAGTTTATGCCAAATTAAAGGACTTTGAAAATTTTCTCCTGGATATAGGAATTGACATAGAACCAAAACACATATTCAGTCCTGTCAAGATAAAAAACAAAAATTATACTCTGCTTCAGGGAAATGATATAGTCCAAAATCTGAAATATCTATCGATAAATCATAATATAAATCTCATGTACCAGTTAAGGGATGAATACTCTCTAGATGCCATACTTGAAATGGCCAGAAGTGAAAATGACTGGAAAATCTTTCGTGAATATATACGAATATTTCAGGAATACTCCACTTATCTTACCCAGAAGCAAAAACTTCAAACATTAAAATTTCTATACGAAAACCTGATTCATCCAGAAGATGATATAAGAAGGCATTGTGCGGAATTAATGGGAACTCTTATAGCCACCTTTGATGAAGACTACAGGAAGGAATTACCACAGGATGTAAAAATACCACCTCCTATTACATCCGGGATAAGCCTCCTTAAAAAGTACATGGAAATCATGCTGTCACCTAGTTATAAAGTGATTTCTGAACATAAATTCAATATAGGGTACAGCATAAGCATTATGATAAATTCTCTTTTTGCAAACTGCAAAAAATCGTTGATGCCAAAATACATTGATGTACTCATAGAATTTTACAAAGAGGAAAAATATAAAAATATAACTTGCGAAATTTTTCTACTTGAAGCTTGTAAATATATCCCCTGGGGTTACCTTTCCAAAGTAAATGAGGAAATTCTGTTCAACTATATATTTTCCGGGATAAAAAAGAGAAACAGCACCATAAGAATGGAAGCTCTGGAAACTATCTTAATATTTTCAGATAACATTATACAAAATCAAAGCTTCATGGAAAAAATAAAGGCTCATTTTATTTCAATAACTACAAAGAGCAAAATTCCAGCTGAAAATTTTCTCATGTTCAAGATAAATAAAAAACTAAATTTAAATGACATCGACATATTTGAATATTACTGTGATCTGGACAACAAAGTGGTAACGGATATATTTTTAAGCAATTTGAAGACTGCTACAGACTGGATAAGAAAAAAGAACCAGGTGGAACTGCTTTTGTATCACGCACTTGATGACCCTCAGTTAACAGGCCTTCACACAGCTATACATTTCTGCAATTTATTAAAGGTAAGTGCTGTAGAAACAGTTAGAAATACAGCTGGATCAGCTGTACTAGAGATCATGCCCTATCTTTCACTGGCTGAAAGAAATGAAGTTGCAGTGGAACTTTTAAGAGCCCTGGAAATAGAGGGAAACAGATTTACAGAATACATCCCCAGATACACAGGTCAGGCAGCCCTATGGCTCCAGCCAAAAGAACTAGATGAATTTATAGATGATTCAATCTACAAGGTTAAAACTTCAAACTCAAATTTAAAATCCCTCATATTTAAAACTGTGGGAACTATTATAGAACACTATTGGGTCTATAAAGACCGCTTTGAAGAATCTGAATTAAATTATTTAAAAAGATTGAATAAAATGCTTGGAATATTGCTAAATGGCCTAGGAGATTACAACTCTCAAGTCAAACAATCTGCGTTCAGCGTTATAGGCAAGGAAATCTTTGATACAGATTCCATGGATCTGACTAAAAAAGAACTTATATTTAAACTCATAGCTAAAAAGATGCTTACATTGATTACAGACAATGAAAATCAAGAGTTATTGTTCTTAACTAGATCCGCCAGTTTAAATCACATATACAGATTTATATCAGACTACAACTTTTTTTATGGCAATATAGATATACCCGTTCCTCAAAAAGTAGCTTTTTTCCCTGGAACCTTTGATCCATTCTCCCTGAGCCATAAGGAAATAGCAAAATACATTCGTGATTTAGATTTTGAAGTATATTTATCCATAGATGAATTTTCCTGGTCCAAAAAGACCCTGCCAAATCTCTTGAGGCGAAATTTAGTGACTATGTCTATGGCCAGTGAATTAAACATATACCTTTACCCTGATATGTACCCTACAAACATATCCAATGAATCAAATTTAAAAACATTAAAAGAAAATTTTCCTAATTCAAAAGTCTACATGTGCATAGGCAGCGATGTTCTTTTGAATGCATCCAGCTATAAAGCTCCAAAAACCCCGAATTCAATTCATACTTTTTCTCATATAATATTTGAGAGGGGAAAAGACAAAGATCTATTGAAGCTGGCTGCAAAAAAAATAGATAGGAATGTATTAGTACTCAGTTTAACTTCAAATTATTCAAACATAAGTTCCAGTCAAATCAGGACTTCTATCGACAACAACAGAGACATTTCTAGCCTGGTAGATCCTATGGCAGAGCAGTACATATATGTAAATGGATTTTATCAACGGGAATCCCAGGACAAAGATTTCATAAAATCACTGTGGCTCGACAGAGAAATATTCAAAGATTTTAACAACGAAGTCCTGGACAGAATAAGCAAGTGTATGCCCAATTGTACAGGTGAATTTATAAATAAACTCAGAGAGATATCTTTTAAATCCTATTTTTGTATCGTATTCCTTAAGAATACCAACACTGGAGAGATACTGGGTTTCTGTATTTTACACTGGATTCGTCCCTCTACACTGTATAATGAATTTGAAAATAAAGATGTATCTCAGTATATACGTGAAAACAGTACAGGAAGAATCATATCAATAGACGGACTCTATATTAAGAATGTATACAAAAAAGAAGAACTTGCACAAATTCTTTTTACAGAAGCTATTTCTCTATACGTATCTAAAGACTATGAATACGCTGTATACAAAAATGCTTTTAACAGGGAAATATACGACAGCGATATTTCTTCTCTATTGAAATTATACGGATTTATAAAGGTTCCCTTTTGTAATGAAAATAATCCTATATATGCAGTTAACATGAATACTCCCTGTATAATAAATTTTGACGCACAGAATGTCATCAAAGAACCTTTTAGGAGCAATCCTAAAGTGTTAAACACTCTCTGCAAATGCCGTAAAAAGTTAATTGAAAGTATAGCCAGGTTATATCCTGGAGAGCTCATACTTTCTTTCAACGTGAATTTTGTATATCAATGTTTAATAAGAAAAATCTGTAAAGAAAATCTAGTCCCCACATACAATTTGGTGCCAAGGAAATTGGGTAAAGCCATGTGTGTACCCTACGGTGATATACTGGAGCGATATGTTATTCCAAATACTGTAACCAAGGCACTGCATACAGAAAAACTATTTTTCCCCGACATGAGAAAATTCATAATAGGCGAATTCCCACATTATTTGGACCTAAATACACAGATAAAAATGATAAAAGCTTTCCAAAGGCCTGTAATATTAGTGGATAATCTGCTCCACAAGGGATACCGGATAAAAGCAGTGGATCCTATTTTTAAAAAAGAAGCTGTAGAAGTAAAAAAAATTATCGTAGCAGTACTATCTGGAAGAGGCAAGGATCTCATGGATATGCAGGGCAGATCTGTCGAAAGCGTATATTTTATTCCAAGGTTAAAGCTGTGGTTTAATGAAAATTCTCTGTATCCATTTATAGGTGGAGATGCACTTTATAGGGGAAGTTATCCCGAGAGGAACCTTCTTCCATCGATAAACCTAATTTTACCTTATACTTATCCTGCATTTATAAAAAATACTTCCAAATCCAATATATATAATTTATCAAAGACCTGCCTGGAAAACAGCCTGAATATATTGGAAACAATAGAGGAAGAATATCACATTATCCATGAGAAGAATTTGACTCTATCCTGCCTGGGTCAGGTATTTGCCACACCAAGATGCCCCGACCTTGGAGAAAATATCAGTTTCAACCTCAACTTGCCTGCATCAGGCTACCTTAAAAATGATCTGGAGCTTTTAATCCGAATGGAGCATGCTTTTGAATAATCAATATATATTACTTTTGGAGAATGAGGTGTTAAAATGCAATTTTACTATTATTATTATAAAAACAAGCTGCTTATATCCGATACACATCTTCCTTTTAGATCCATTGAAGAAAAAACCGTTTCCACTTATAGAGGATATATCTACAGACTGGTGAATGAAAATACAGATAGTTCCAAAATGTGCTATTATGTAACCCATCCTTCTCAAATATTTTCACCCAGGGAGAGTTTAAAACTCATACGGTATAAAGGCTCTGTGGACTATAACCTGCCAGACTGGCTTTTAAAATCCATTGAAGAAAACAGGTTAATATGTTTAAATACAGCTTACCCGGATTGGACTGAAAAATTGGATCATATCTTTCCAGTCTTCCATGATAATATCGGTTTTCGTAAATGGAATTTAACTGTAGTTGGTTTAGGAGATGTAGGAGGAAGCTTAATTACTGGACTTAGGATATTAGGTGGAAAATATATAAATACTATATCCATATACGACCACGATAAAAACAAGATAAAAAGATGGGAATATGAATGTAATCAAGTTACAGATTCCAATACCAATTCTCTATTTCCCAGAATACTGCCTTTAAAAAGTGAAGAGGACTTATTTAAAAGCGACATGTTCATATTCTGTATTTCCACGGGTGTACCTGAAATTGGTAAAAAAGTATCTGATGTAAGACTTATACAATTTGAAGGTAATTCAAAGATAGTAAAAAGTTATGCTCAAAAAGCTAAAGATTGTGATTTTCACGGTACATTCGCAGTAGTTTCAGATCCAGTGGACTTACTTTGCAAATCCGCAGTAAGTACTGGATTATTGCCGGATCAGATAAGGGGATATGGCTTAGGTGTAATGAACGCCAGAGCCAACTATTACTCGCAGAAACTAAATGGTCATGAAAATTTTCTTGAGGAGGGAAGATCTTTCGGCCCTCATGGAGAGGGGCTTATAGTTGCCAACAGCATCAAAAATTACAATGAAGAAATATCGAATTATCTAACCGAAAAGGCTAAAAAAGCCAATATTTACATGAGATCCATCGGTTTTAAACCCTATATTGCCCCTGCCCTATCTTCAGGTGCTTTTTCCATCATAAATACCATAAAAGGTGACTGGAATTACAGCAGTACTTTTCTTGGGGGAGCTTTCATGGGATGCAGAAACAGGCTGCTGCCTTACGGAACTCAGTTAGAATATTACAAAGATATGAAAGAACCATTATTTTGCAAACTGGAAGAAAGCTACAAACAGCTGTTAAAATTCAAACCATAGCCTTGCTATAATTCTTCTTTACGGGGGTGAAATCATGAAAGAGGTTTATGTTATATGCCCAAATGACAAAATATCCACTCAACTAAAGAAAATGCTAGATAGTTTTATAGAAGGATTTGATATTGCACATTATATAAGCAGTGCATACTATACCGATTTTCAGAATAAAAAAATATTATTTTTACTGGAACTAGACAGCAGTACTTATTTTGACATTCCCATGCTCAACTTTTTCAGCAACTTAGATTCAAAATCCAGGAATATTTTCCAGGGCTCCACTGCAGCACTTCTCATCCACAGCAATTCTGAGCTCGGAACGAAAAGAGCTGCCCAGGATATAATTTTTATGGCAAATAACCTGGGCTGCAATTTTATAGGGCATCCGCTGGTAGAAGCCACTGTCAATTTAAAAAATTTCTTAACCTGGCAAAAATCCCTCCGGCTTCCACTGGAAGAAATATGTATAAATCTAAGCTCTAAACTCGGGAAGAGGCTTGCAGAATATAAAACTTCAGAAGCAATAAAAAAAATAACGGTTTTATATTCATCTCCACATAAAATATCCAATACCCTTGATCTCTGGCATCTGATTTCTAAATATCTAAAAAAGATATCCATAGAAGAGCTGCAGATAGAAAACGGCAAAATACTTGACTGCAAAGGTTGTCATTACAGACTCTGCCTGCACTACGGCAAACAAAACAGCTGTTTTTACGGCGGCTTCATGGTAGAAAATGTATTACCTTCCATAGAATCTTCAGATGCGGTAGTATGGCTTTGTCCAAATTATAATGACTCCATCGGCGCAAATCTAACTGCCACCATAAATAGATTAACTGTCCTGTACCACAAAATAAGCTTTTATAATAAGGCCCTTTTTGGAATAGTTATTTCTGGAAATTCAGGAAGTGATTCCGTGGCAAAACAGCTTATAGGAGCTCTCAATATAAATAAGGGCTTTAGACTGCCTCCGAATTCAATAATTACAGAAACTGCCAACAACCCAAAAGCCATATTCGAAGTGCCAGATATAGAGCTAAAGGCAAAAGCTTTTGCAGCTACTATAATGAACAGCTTATAACTCTTCATCCACGGTATAATACAAAATTATAAAAAAGAAACTCCATAAGAGTTTTTTTATAAAATAATATGTTAAAATAATAAGTGCTTATGCATTAATTTTTAAAATAGAGGCGATAATTGTGATATATATAAAAACTAAAAAGGAAATAGGCTATATGGCAGCAGCAGGTAAAATACTTGCATCCTGCCACAGGGAAATAAAAAAAATGATAAAACCCGGCATAACCACCATGGAAATAGACTCCTTTGTAGAAAAATATCTGGAGCAGCATCATGCTAGTCCGGAACAAAAGGGGTATATGGGATTTCCCTATGCCACCTGTGCTTCTGTAAATGATGAAGTTTGTCATGGATTCCCAAATAAGAAGCCTTTAAAGGAGGGAGATATTGTAACCATCGACATGGTTGTAAACCTAAATGGTTGGCTGGCAGACTCCGCGTGGTCCTATGCAGTGGGCAATATATCAAAAGAAGCCCGGGATCTCATGAAGGTTACAAAAGAATGCCTTTACAAGGGCATTGATAAAGCAGTAGTCGGAAACCGAATAGGCGACATAGGCCATGAGATACAGACCTATGCAGAATCTCTTGGATATTCAGTTGTAAGAGACTATACAGGTCACGGTATAGGTAAAGTAATGCATGATGATGTAGCTGTGCCGCATTACGGAAAACCGGGAAGAGGTCTTAAATTAAAAGATGGCATGGTAATCACCATAGAACCAATGATAAATACAGGCACTTATGAGGTTACAGTTGACAGTAATGACTGGACTGCACGCACTGCAGACGGCAGTCTGTCCGCACAATACGAGCACACCATTGCCATAACAGACGAGGGCCCTAGGATCTTGACAGATCAGGATAATATATAGTGGAAATCATAAAATAAGCACTGATACAAGGTGCTTATTTTGTATATATTCATATATAGAACATCTTATTGACAAAGATTTGAATTGAAGCTATACTGTTATTGTTAACCATTATTATTTTATATGTTAACAATTAACTTTGAGGAGATGTAACCATGAATTTAAAATTTTCCATTAAAGAGATGAGCACCGCAGCTATTTTTACTGCCATAACAGCTATACTGGCCCAAATTTCAATACCACTGCCTTTTACTCCTGTTCCCATCACCATGCAGGTATTTGCAGTATATTTATCAGCCATAATTTTAGGAGGCAGGCTTGGAGCATTGTCCCAACTTATCTATTTACTTTTAGGTGGAATAGGAATACCTGTTTTTGCAAATTTTTCAGGCGGATTTCAAATTCTGGCTGGTCCTAATGGAGGCTATTTGTTAAGTTATCCAATAATAGCCTATCTGATAGGTAAAATTTCAGAAAAAGATTCAAATCATATACTTTCCATAGCAGAGCTTATGGGTACCCTGGTGATGTGTTATGCTGCTGGGACAATTCAATTCCATTTTGTAACAAATATATCTATACAAAAAGCAATATTCCTCTGTGTACTTCCCTTTATTCCGCTTGATATAATAAAAGTCGTAGTTGCCTATATAGCAGGATGTAAAATAAAAGGATCTCTCTTAAGGGCAAAACTGATAAAACTATAATGTGAAAATTCAGGTTCCCAGTAATATATGTTATAATAATTCTATAAAACCATTTTATAGAGAAAAGGGGTGCCACTTTAATATAAATATGATAAACATAGAAATTCAAGATTGTATAAAAGACATAATTGGCTCTCAAATTGCCATCGGTGCTATAGAAGCAGCGGTAAAGGTAAAGGAATCAGACCCTGCACTAACAGAAGAAATATCTCTCCTATCAAATAAAATAGCTGCTCTATACAGTCTGCCTGAGATTTCAAAAATCGACAACATACATGCTGCAAGAGAAGCCTATAAAGGATTTGGAAAAGATCCCAGCAGATACAGAGTTTCTTCTGAATCCCTGACACGCCGTATAGTTAAGGGAAACGGACTTTATAAAGTCAATAACATAGTAGACATAAACAATTTAATTTCCATATACTCTTCTCATTCAGTATGTTCCTACGATATGGATAAAATAGATACGGAAATTTATTTTACCCTGGGGAAGGAAGGAGAATCTTACAGAGGTATAGGTAAAGGCCAGGTAAATCTGTCGAACATGCCTGTGTTTGAGGACAGCAGAGGTAAGTTTGGAAGCACTACTTCTGATTCCACAAGGGCTATGATAACAGAAGGTACTAGAAAGCTTCTAATGAACATAGTTTCTTTCAACGGAGACAAAAATTTAGAAAAATATATGAGCTATTCTAAAGACCTTTTGATAAAATACGCAGAAGGCGAAATCCTATATACCCATGTGATAAAATAAAAAGAAGGTACTACCCCCACAGTAGTACCCATCTTTGATTAAAAACTACTTAATATCTATCTTTTTAACATTATTTCTGCCTTTTTCAGTTTTTGGCAAATTTACTGTCAAAACTCCATCCTTGAAAGAAGCACTTATAGCATTTTCATCTACATTATCAACATAAAAACTTCTTTTAAGCTCTCCATAACTTCTCTCCTGTCTTATAAAGTTTTCATTTTTATCTTCTTTCGAATCTTCTCTCTTTGCAGATATAGTTAAATAATTATTGTTATAATCGACATCTATTGCATCTTTATTAATGCCTGGAAGATCAGCTTCAACTATATACTTATCGTCATCTTCTTTAAGGTCTACTCTAAATCCCTTTCCAAATCCATTTACATTAACCGGTGCAAAAAAGTCATCATTGAAAAATGAATTCACAAAATTATCGAATATATCACCTCTCGCCAAAGAATTATTCCTTCTAAATGGAACCATATCAAACATAACACATACCTCCTCATAAATTATTATTATGTTGTTATGATTACCTTTCATAGAGGTAATCCTTATTACAGTTATTATAATACAACTAAGGTCAAAGAAAGTCAAAGTCTAAAACATTTAGATTTGTATAGCAAAAAGAAGCTATTTTGAGATAATACTATATAATTTAATAATAAAAAAATTTTTACCTATATATCTAGAATTTTCATCATTTTTATGCCATAGTATAAAAAATATATAAAATCTTTATTTTTCCATATTTTTTATCAATGCTGCCCTGTTTATTATGGAGGATCCATATTTTTGACGTATAGAATCAATAACATTTTCTATTTTCTGTTCCCTATCCAAATTATCTTTTCCGAAATCACTTTTCATCATGTCAAACATGGATATCTGCCTCATTTTACAGTCCTCCTGAAATCCGCTTATACTTATTCCAAGCAGACGTATCGGCAGTTGCATATTCCAGCTTTTTTCAAGCAGATCAATCCCCGCCGAATAAATATCTTTGGACAAGCATGTTGGAACAACAGGTTCTTGCCTGGTAATGGATTTAAAATTTGAATATTTAATACTTATCTGCACTATACGGCCCTTTTTGCCATATTTTCTAGCAGTCATTGCTATTTCATCAGAAAGCTTCATTAAAATAACCTTGGCTTCTTCCATATTGAAAACATCATGAGATACTGTAATGGATTTTCCAATGGATTTTACATCGTTTTTCATCCGTCGTTTTAAGTTCGAATCGTCAATGCCATTGGCAAATTCATGAATCTTTCCTCCAACCCTTCCAAACTTTTTTATAAGATATTCCCGGTTAAAAAGCGCCAGATCTCCAATAGTTTTAATTCCCATATACTGTAATTTTCGGGAAGTTTTTTTCCCGACTCCATACATGGATTGAATGTCAAGAGGCCACAGCTTTGATTTAATATCCTTCCTCCAAAGTTCTGTAATTCCAAGAGGTTTTTTCATTTCAGAAGCCATTTTTGAAAGAAATTTATTTTCTGATATACCTATGGAGCATCCCAATCCCAGTTCGCTGTCAATATGGCGGCTGATAAGTTCTGCTGATCTCAAAGGTCTTCCAAATATTCTATCACAGCCCGTCATATCAAGCCATGCTTCATCAATACTGTTCTGTTCAATAATGGGTGTATATGAGGAAAGTATATCCATAATCTGTCTAGATTTTTGTGCATAGAAATCCCTGTCAGGAGGAATGAGAATTAAATTGGGGCAAAGCTTTAATGCTTCACCTAAAACCATGGTGGTTTTAACTCCAAATTTTCGGGCCCTATAATTTGCAGTCAAAATAATCCCTCTCCTATCTTTGGGATCTCCTGCTACTGCCGCAGGTTTATCAATAATTTCAGGATGCCTTATTGTTTCACAGCTTATAAAAAAAGCATTCATATCTACAAGAAAAATTACCTTCTGCATACTCCCACCTTCAAAAGTTCTTTTATTAATATTATATTATTAACTTGATAATATTCAAAATCTATATTATTATATAAACATAAGCTTCAACAATTATATATTTGTAGTTAAAAGGGAGTAATTTAAATTATAAAGTCAACATTTCGATTTGTTTTTAAATCTGGCTTTATAAACCTAAGGGTAATAAGACTTTTAACATAATTCTATTTTAAATACGAATTATGTTAGGAGTCTTTATTTTTGCTTCAAAGTGCAGATATCAATTATTAAATTACAAGGAGGTAAATTTATGTCTACAAAAAAATCACTACTCCATCTTTGCTTCTGGGTAGGATCAGCTTTGCTCTTCAATATCGGAATTTATATCTTCATGGGACAGGAAAAAGCCCTATCTTTTCTAGGAGGATATGTAATCGAACAAAGTCTTAGCCTAGACAATCTTTTCCTATTTCTGCTTATATTTGAAAGTTTTTCTATAAAACCCCAATATCAGAGAAGAGTGCTGACTTACGGAATTTTTGGTGCGGTACTATTGAGATTGATATTTGTAGTTTTAGGTGTGACCATTGTCAATAAGTTTCACTGGATGCTCTATATATTCGGCCTTATTCTCATAATAAGCGGCATAAAAATGATTATAAAAAAGGAAAAATCAAACAACTTCAACGACAGTAAGATAATCAGGCTTGTAAATAAAATAGTTCCTGTTTCTAAAGAACTAGAAGGTGAAAAATTCTTCGTCAAAAAAAACAAAATGCTTTATGCAACTCCATTGTTTGCAATACTCATATTGATAGAGTCTTCAGATATAATTTTTGCCATAGATTCAATTCCCGCCGTATTTTCCATAACTACCGATCCTTTTATAGTGTATACTTCTAATATCTTTGCCATATTGGGACTTAGAAATATGTACTTTTTACTTGAAAAACTCCATCAAAACTTTGCCTATGTAAAATACGGAGTTGCATGTATATTGATATTTACGGGAATCAAACTCTCCATTACATTTTTCCACATAAATGTTTCAGTTGCAGTATCCCTAGCAATTATATTCTCAATTATGATTATCAGCATTTTAATTTCTTTCATCTTAAATAAAAAAAGAAAAACCCTCTGTTCTAGAATTTCTAAAAACACTGTAGAATAGAATTTACAATCCATAACAGGCCCGTCAAGCCACCGCAATATTTAGTTGCGGGACTAAGGCGGGCTCACAGTGTAATGAACTGGCGGTTCTATCTGATTATAATCATATCTTTTGTAACTTTATTTAATATCTCACCTTTTCCTTCGTTTAATAATACAATATCCTCTACTCTCATACCAAACTTCCCGGCAATGTATATACCAGGCTCTACACTAAATGCCATCCCATTTTTGAGTACCTGCTTATTCCCTTCACTTATATAGGGTGCTTCATGATCAGCAGTTCCAATACCATGCCCCGTTCTGTTTATAAAATATTCTCCATATCCAGCATCTTTTATAATGTCTCTAGAAGCACGATCTACATCTCCTGCTTTGATACCTTCCTTTACAACATTTTCACCCTTTTCATTAGCTTCTAAGACAATACTGTAGATTTTTTTCTGCTCTTCCGTAGGTTCTCCTACAAATACGGTTCTGGATTCGTCAGAGCAATATCCATGATATCTGCATCCAAAATCCATTATGATTACATCTCTGTCCTGGATAACCCTGTCATAATCATTATAATGCGGTCTGGCGCTATTTGGCCCTGATGCTATAATAGTTTGAAATGCCAGTCCTTCACCTCCATACTCTGCCATTAATTCCTCAAGTTTATCTTTAATATCACCTTCAGTTATTCCAGGCTTTACGAATTTTAGGACATTTTCAAAAGCTTTATCTGCAATATTGGCAGCTTTTCTCAAATTATTTTTTTCTTCTTCATCTTTTATTATCTTCAAGTTTTCCATTATGCTAACTCCATTTATAAACTTCACATCGATCTCATTGGAGACATCAATCATATCTACCGCCCGTATTCCGTCGTTTATTCCTATTTTTTTACCTTCCAGACCATATTTTTTATTTGCCTTTAAAATAGCTGGAATAAAGCCTTTTCCATCACTCCATTTAAATATGTCCATATCCTCTCCCAGCGCTTCTCTTGTCTCTTCATAGTACAGTTCAGGTGCTATATAAAAGTGTCTCTTATCACTAAATACGAATAATGCTTTGAATCTTTCATCCATCAACGGGTGAAGTCCAGTAAGATATTCCAGGTCAGCAGAAGGTCCTACTATAAGTACATCAATCCCTCCATTTTTCATAAGCTCCGTCAATCTATCAATTTTTTTATACAATAACATTAAAATCCCTCCGTCTTTTTATTTTATAATATTAATTTGTCTTTATCCTGTTTAAATCCAGTCCTTTTTACAAAGTTATTCCAGATGGCAATCCCGCTAAATATTACAATCAGCGCTCCGCCTATCATTTCAACTTCATATATTATATTTTCCTTCAGGCTCGGCATAACCGGTGTCGCCGATAGGACAATACCCAATGATACCACTACTAGAACTACATACGCTATATTGACTGCTCTGCTGTTTTTCTTTGAGATCTCATAAGGTCTTTCTTCATTAGGCCTTGTTTTCCTGAGTCTAATATATGAAGTAAGCAGCAGTACATAGGGAAATAACGCAGTGAGTGCAGTCATAGTGACAAGTACGTTATATATAGTATCGACTGAAGGCAGCAGAGATGTAGCAAGCAATATCACTGTCACTATGGCTGCCTGCAAATAAACCGCCTTTGTGGGTATGTTGTGTTCATTGACTTCAGTAAACGATTTAGAAAATATTCCCTTATTGACGCTTCCGAAAAGCATCTTTATTGGTGAAGCAATATAGAGTATTATGGACCCGAGAATTGAAAGGGATATTCCAAGTGCAACGAGCTTTATGAACCAGCTTCCAATTCCAAGATTGGCTGCAACCTGTGAAAGTGCTACAAGTACGCCCTGTGAAGCAGTTATCTTATCTGTAGGAAGAACAAGGGTTATTGCAATTGAACCCAGGACATAAAGGCCTGCCACAAAAGCCGCAGCAATCAGTATAGCTTTGGGGAAATTTTTCTTTGGATTATCCATTTCCGTCACAAAATTAGCTGTAGTTTCAGCACCAGCAAGAGCAAACATCACAGAAGAAATAGCAGCAAATGAATTCACGTCCATTTTGGGCATAATTGTCTGAACTGTGTAAACAGATGCAGGTTTATGTCCAAATATAAGAACAGATATGAATGCCATGGCAATCAACAGTATTGTAGGAACAGTTGACCCCAGTGCTCCAATATTCGTAAATATCTTTCCAAAAGCCATACCTTTTGTACTTATTACCGATAAGATCCAGAAAATAACCAGGGACGCTGCCATTACAAATATTTTATTTTCTGCCAGAGCAGGTTGTCCTATTGCATAGGATACGTTTACCATTAAAAATGTTAAAAAAGAAGTATACCAGAATATCTTTGCCGTCCAATTCAACCAGGATACCATAAAACCCTGCTTGTCTCCATAGGCTTCTTTTACCCATTCATAAAGTCCGCCGTCCCGCGGATACGTTGCCGCAAGCTCGGCACAGATAAGGGCAATTGGTACAAAGAAAATAAAAGTAAAAATCACCCATACCGGGATTGCACCTAAGCCCAGCCCGAAACTAGATGCCGTAGATTTGGCAATCCACCTTATTCCAAAAAGTGCCGACACATTCATAAAAACTAAGTCCCACAATCCGATTTTGTTTTTCATTTTTGTCCTCCTTTGATACATGTGTATTTCACAATATTTATAATAATTTATATTAAATACCAAAACTTTATTTAAAAGTAGCTTGCAAGCAATAATTCATTTCATACCATTTATGCAGTTAACAGTATATCACCTGAAAACGTTTCTGTAAATACTTTTTTCTATATATCTGAAATAAATTTCATTTATACAAAAATTATATAGTAAATTTTTATTTTTTAAAATTTTTTTATATATATAAAAAAATTTTTTCATCTATTCAAAAATTACTATGTACAAAAATTTTTTTGTATAATATAATGATATTAGAAATTGTTAAACAATCTACAATTTTAATATAAAAATGGAGTGACTTAATTTGAATTTAGATATTGGCGAAAAAATAAAGGAATTGAGAACTAAAAATAATTTAACTTTAAACGATTTAAGTTCAAGAACCAACTTATCCATTGGCTATTTATCCCAATTGGAAAGAGGCTTAACAAGCGTGGCTATTGACACATTGGACAATATTGCTAAAGCTTTAGGAGTTACAATATACTATTTCCTGAGCAAGCCTAAAAACAAGAAAAATTTTATTCTGAGAAGTTATGAAAGAGAGGTACTGGAGGTAGAAAACAATCGAATCATACAGATTCAATTGACAAACGATATAGAGGGGAAAAATTTACTTCCAAGAATTTTTGAAATACTTCCAAGCAGCAGCGATGAAGAAATAACTTCATATCCGCATATTGGCGAAGAATTTGTATACGTACTGGAGGGAATTTTAACCTTATTGATCGATAAAGAAAGATATGAATTATTTCCCGGAGACAGCGCTCATTACAGCTCAAATCGCGAACATAACTGGACAAATAATACCAACAGAATCGTAAAAATATTGACAGTTCATACCCCAAACCTTTTTAAAAAATAATTATCAAATTAGGAGGTGAATTACTTGACGTCAGGTACTATTTTCAATATACAGAAATATTCCATTCACGACGGCCCTGGAATTCGTACTACGGTCTTTTTCAAGGGATGTCCTTTAAAATGCTGGTGGTGCCACAACCCTGAAAGTCAAAACACAAATCATGAAATAATGTTTTTTGAAGAACGATGTACTGTTTGTGGTAAGTGTATTAAAAAATGTCCTCAGAATGCAATTAAAATAAATAACAATTTTCCCGAAATCGATAAATTCAAATGCACTCTATGTGAAAAATGTGTAGATTTTTGTCCAAATAACGCCAGAGAACATGTTGGCAGAAATATTACATCAAACGAGCTTATAAAGGAAATTGTAAAAGATGAAGTTTTTTATGAACAATCCGGTGGAGGCGTTACTTTTTCTGGAGGAGAACCACTTATGCAGGTGGATTTTCTGGATCATATACTCAAAAGATGCAAAGACAGGGGAATTCATACTGCAGTAGATACCAGCGGCTATGCGCCATGGAAAAGTTTTGAAAGAATAGCTTCAAAAGTCGACTTATTCCTATATGACATAAAGATTATGGATAACGAAAAACATAAAAAATATATTGGAGCTGAAAACGATATTATACTCAAAAACATTGAAAATCTTTCCAATATGGGATGTAATATATATCTTCGAATGCCTATAATAAAGGAAATCAACGATGATAATGACCATATAGAAAAAACAATAAAACTACTATCAATCATAAATGTAGAACAGGTAAACCTGCTGCCCTATCACAAGATAGGAATGGATAAATACAGAAGACTAAAAATGAATTACAAATTATCCGGCATGGAGAAACCTTCTGACGAAAGGATGGAGGAAATAAGCCAAAAATTTAAGAAAGCTGGAATAAAAATCAAAATAGGAGGTTGATTGATTATGATGACTGAAAGAGTAAAAAAACTCAGACAAGAAAGTTTGAATGCTGTGCCAAGGATCTCTATGGAAAGAGCTCAAATTGAAAGTGACGTTTATAAAAAGTATGAAGGGAAAGTATCCATACCAGTACTCAGAGCTCTAGTCTTAAAAGAACTAATGAGTAAAAAGAAGCTCTGCATCAATAAAGGCGAATTAATAGTTGGAGAAAGAGGAGAAGCGCCAGCAGCCACTTATACCTATCCTGAACTGTGCTGCCATACCTTAAAGGATTTTGATATAATGAATATACGTGAAAAAATATCTTTTAAGGTAAATGAGGAAGACAAAAAGATTCAAAAGAATACCATAATTCCATATTGGGAAAAAAGATCCATGAGACATAAAATTTTAGACAGCATGACCGATGAATGGAAGGACTGCTATGCTGCAGGAATGTTCACTGAATTTATGGAACAGAGAGGTCCTGGGCATACTGCGGGAGATGACAAAATATATAAAAAGGGATTTCTGGATTTTAAAAATGACATCAATAGAGCCATAAATAATCTCGATTTCTTCAATGATGACGAAGCATTGGACAAGAAAAACCAGCTGGAGGCTATGAGCATAGCTTGTGATGCAATAATGATTCTGGGTCAGCGTTATTCTGAATATGCTGCAAAACTGGCAGAGGAAGAAAAAGATCCCCTGAGGAAACAGGAGCTTCTTGAAATTTCAAAGGTATGTCAGCATGTACCTGCCAATGCCCCCAGGACATTCTGGGAAGCTTTGCAGATGTACTGGTTTGTGCACCTATGTGTTATATCTGAACTGAATCCCTGGGATGCATACAACCCTGGAAGATTGGATCAGCATTTAAATCCATTTTACGAAAAAGGTCTTGAAGAAGGAACCTTGACCAGAGAAAGTGCAAAAGAGCTGCTGGAATGCTTCTGGGTAAAATTCAACAATCAGCCGGCACCTCCAAAAGTGGGTGTAACCTTAAAGGAAAGTGGGACCTACACAGATTTTGCAAATATAAATGTAGGAGGAGTAACAGTAGATGGTAAAAGCGGCGTAAATGATGTAAGTTATCTTTTACTGGATGTAATAGATGAAATGCGACTTCTTCAACCAAGTTCAAACGTTCAGATAAGTAAAAAAAGCCCCCAGAAATTTGTAAAAAGAGCTTGTGAAATTTCCAGAAAAGGCTGGGGACAGCCATCTATGTTCAATGCAGATGCCGTTACCCAGGAACTTGTAAGGGCAGGAAAATCAATAGAAGATGCCAGATGCGGCGGTACAAGCGGTTGTGTTGAGGCAGGTGCCTTCGGTAAAGAAGCATATATTCTTACGGGATATCTGAATCTGCCTAAAATATTTCAGATAACATTAAACAACGGCACTGATATAACTACAGGTAAAAAACTTGGAATAGAAACTGGAGATGTAACCACCTTCAAGACCTACGATGAGTTGTTCAATGCTTTTAAAAAACAGCTTAAATATTTTGTAGATGTAAAAGTCCAGGGAAACAGGGTAATTGAAAAACTATATGCTTCCCTGATGCCCGTACCGTTCCTTTCCATAATAACCAGCGACTGTATTTCAAAGGGTAAGGATTATAATGCAGGAGGAGCCAGATACAATACCAGCTATATTCAGGGCGTTGGAATAGGAACAATTTCAGATAGCTTGATAGCCATAAAATATCAGGTATTTGACAAAAATAATATAACCATGAGTGAGCTTATGAATACAACAAAGGATAATTTTGAAGGTCATGAGGATATATTGAACCTTGTAAAAAATAAGACTCCTAAATACGGCAATGACGATGATTATGCAGATACCGTAATGAAACAGATATTTGATGCCTTCTACAATGAAGTAAATGGCAGAAAGAATGGACGGGGTGGATTCTATAGAATAGATATGCTTCCAACTACATGTCATATTTATTTTGGAGCAGTTATGGGTGCAACTCCAAATGGAAGAAAGGCATATGCTCCAGTTTCAGAAGGTATCTCACCTGAAAAAGGTGCGGACACAAACGGTCCTACAGCAGTAATAAAATCGGCTTCTAAAATGGATCACTTGAGAACCGGCGGAACTCTGTTAAATCAAAAATTCAATCCAAGTGCAGTTGAAGGCGACACAGGCTTAAACAATCTGGCAAGCCTTGTAAGATCTTATTTTACTCTGGATGGACATCACATACAATTCAATGTGATAAGCAGGGAAACACTTTTAGCAGCTCAAAAAAATCCTGACGAGTACAAGGATCTTATTGTACGTGTTGCAGGTTACAGCGATTATTTCAATAATCTTGATAAGGTACTGCAAAATGAAATAATTCAAAGAACAGAACAATCCTTTGATGGGTGTTCCTGCTGCTGATTTGCCACAACAGATTACAGATAGGATATACAAAAAATTTTAATTTACGAGGGAGGAACATTATGAATAAAATAATAGGTTTTATAGGATGTGGAAACATGGGTCAGGCAATGATTGGGGGAATAACTAAAGCAAAACTTGTAGCCCCCAAAAATATAATTGTAGGAGATCTAAATGAAAAAAGTTTGAAAAAAGCAGCTGAGAAATATGGAATCAGAACCACCACGGATAACAATGAAGTAGCTGAAAATGCGGATATTTTGGTATTATCCGTAAAGCCAAATCTATATCCCATAGTTATCAAGGGAATAAAGGACCATGTTAAAGAAAATGTCACAATAGTGACAATTGCCGCAGGTAAAAATATAAAGGGCACAGAAGAAATGTTTGGTCGAAAATTAAAGATTGTCAGGGTTATGCCAAATACACCAGCTCTTGTGGGAGAAGGGATGGCTGCAATATGCCCCAATGACAAAGTGACTAAAGAGGAAACAGAAGAGGTACTTCATATATTTGAGAGCTTTGGAAAAGGAGAAATAGTAAATGAGAAGTTGATGGACGTAGTAACTTCCGTAAGCGGTTCTTCACCTGCTTTTGTATACATGTTTATTGAAGCCATGGCAGATGCTGCTGTACTGGATGGAATGCCAAGAAACCAGTCATATAAATTTGCTGCACAGGCAGTACTCGGTTCTGCAAAAATGGTACTTGATACTGGAGAACACCCTGGCGCTCTAAAAGATATGGTATGTTCCCCTGGCGGAACTACCATAGAAGGAGTAGCTGCGCTTGAAGAAAAAGGATTCAGAAATGCAGTTATTTCAGCAGTGAGAAAGACAACTCAAAAATCAATTGAATTATCCAAGTGATACATTCTCAAAGAATATCAAAGAGGAGTGTAGGTTTTTCAATCTACACTCCTCTTTAATATAAATTTGAACTCGTAAATAAATGCTAATTATTCACCACATTCACAGGTGTTCCCTCCAAGAACTGTCTTAGATTATCTGCCGCAATATTCATGAGTCTCTGCCTTGTTTCTCTAGCAGCCCAGGAAATATGAGGAGTAATTATGCAATTTTCCTCTTTTAAAAGAGGACTGTCTTTTCTTACAGGTTCCTGTGACATAACATCCAGTGCTGCTCCTCTAATTTTTCCACTGTTCAGCCCATCGGCTAAATCCTCATCCACAATCAAAGGTCCACGGGCATTATTTATTATTATGACTCCGTCTTTCATTTTGCTTATGGACTGTCTGTTGATTATTCCTCTGGTGTCATCAGTGAGAGGACAGTGCAAAAAAATAACATCCGACTTCCCAAATACATCCTCCAATGTGCCATATTTCATATTGTCATTCTCCAGATTTTTATTTTGATGCCTGTTATAAGCTATTACCTTCATTCCCATGGATTGAACTATTTTAGAAGTTGCACGACCTATTCTTCCATATCCTATAATTCCAGCCGTTTTATTGTCCAGTTCAATTAATGGTTTTTTCCAGAAACACCATTCCCCTATTCTGTTCCACTCTCCGTTTTTTATGGCCTCATTGTGAATCCACACATGATTCGTCAGTTCCAACAGCAGTGCCACAGCCATCTGAGCCACGGATTGAGTGCTGTAATTAGGAATGTTTGTAACCGTAATACCAAGTTTTCTAGCAGCATCCACATCTACTACATTATATCCCGTAGCCAATATTCCTAAAAATTTTAATTTAGGACAATTTTTAAATACATTTTCAGACAAGGGTGTTTTATTGGTAAAAACAATTTCTGCATCTCCTATTCTTTCAATTATCAAATCATCCCTGCTGCCATCATATACGGTCCTGTCGTAAACAGTCAAATCCCCAAACCTCTTCAAAGGCTCCCAGGTCAAATCCCCCGGATTCAATACATATCCATCTAATACAACAATTTTCACATATACCACTCCTACCAATAATCTTTAACTGTAAGCTGTTCAACTTTCATCATATTTCTATTATATTTTACTTTTTTCATTATACCATATATCTTTACACAGAAAATTTTTTACATAAGATGGATAAACAGATTTCTAAGCATCAGATGGAGTTTTGACTCCACCTGATGCTTAGAAATCGTTATCCAGGGACGTAGCTGCTCTTTACTCCCACTTAGAGAAGTGGAAGTATTAGAGCAGGTAGTCATCGGATAAAATGCTACTTATATTTTTTACATCTTTGGCATTCCCTTCATAGTACCTATAATTTCAGGATTTACCATGCCAAAAATCATTGCAACATGGGCAACTATTAAAAATCCACCCACTAAAATAAAGTGAATTTTAAGTCTCTCTTCACTTCTTTTATTTTTAAATATTATACCTAATTCCATAAGTGCTATTGGCAGTAAAAATATTACACCACTTAAATAAAATCCTACTGCAACTACATCCACCCAGGTATGCCATCCGCCTCCGCCCGTAAGCGGTATCACCGCATTTATAAATAAGTAGATAAATATTCCTGTAAAATAGAAGCCATCAAAAATCCCCACAATTTTGTTTAAAGTTCTTATCCAGCCTGATTCAATTCTATTGTATATTATAAAAAATTCCGTAATAGTGAGAGCTTCAGCACATATTACCGGCACAGCCATAAAGATAATCAGATTCCAGGGCTGATTGTCCATAAGCAGGGACATGTAGTGTGTCATATTCATGATTACAACCTCCAATAATTTTTAATATCGATACAAAGAGATTGTATCAAAAAGTTATGGAGATCTTATGAAAATGTATTGGCTTTTTCAGTTTTATGAAAAAAGCCCGCCTTTTTAAAAACAGGCGGACTTTTTTCTCTATATCCTCTTCTCAATCCAGGAGTGAATGTCCTCTATGACAACATCTTTTTCATCTTTTTCATTTAGAATCTCATGATAGCATCCAGGATATATTTTCAGATTTTTATCCTCGGAAGATATATTTTTATAAAACCATTTTGATGCTTCATTTGTCACTATCTGGTCATTGCCTCCATGAAGTATAAGACAAGGATATTTATATTTTTTTACATTATTTTCAATCCAGACCGGACCCTTTACAAAAGCTTCACCCAGGAGTTTGACGTTGCTCTCCTTCAGCACAAGAGGATCCTCGTCATAAGCCTTTACAACTTCCGGATCCCTGCATATTAGATTCGAAAGGACATTTGGTACTTTCTGGAAGGGATTCTTATCAAAATCAATGCTATTTTTGATAGATTTAAAAGCAGGTAGATCTATTACTGCAGCCCCTGAAAGTATTTGCCCATTCAGTTTATCCGGATACTTCATTCCATAACCGGCAGTTATAAATCCTCCCATGCTATGACCAAACATAAATACCGGAATGCCCTCATTTTCCTTTTTGGCCATATTTACAAATAAATCAGCATCATCAAAAAAATACTGGAAATTTTCTACATAACCCCTCTCACCGCCGGATTTACCATGACCTCTGTTATCAAATCTATACACATTATAGCCAAAATCATTTAGTTTTTCGGTAAAATAATTATAACGTCCCAGATGTTCGCATAATCCATGAACAACTACCAATACAGCTTTTGGTCTTTCAACCAGGCTTTTTTTATAAAATAATTCAACATCGTCAAAAGTTTTAACTTTTCCACCAACACAATTAGTCATACAAATACCTCCAATAATTTTTTTAAACAAACTCATATTTTCTGAGCAGTACCCATGTATTGACCTCCCAGTGATAAAGAGATATATTGTCAAAGTATTCATTGAAATCACAAGGGTATTTACATACATACTTCCATATATCTTTAAAATTATCCTTTATTTTTTTAGAAACTATTGTACAGTGAAATACTTTATTTTTTCCTTCATTGCTTTTAAATTTCATCCACGGTATTTTCTCCAGTTGAGATATAAGATCATCATGAACTTTTTTTGCCTCAGGTGACATTTCCACGGCCATGTAGATTACATCTTCCCTAAATTTTCCGTAACCTTTCAATTTTATGGGTGTTTTGCGGTTATCTGCGGAAAACCTTTCAAGTACATTCTCCGCCTCCTCAATTTTATCAGTTTCAAAAGGCGCCTTTATTGTAAAATGTGCAGGCAGTTTAGTTCGTTTTTTATTAAATTTGTAACAGACGCTGCTGGTTAGCTTTTCATGAAATTTTAGCGCTGCACCTCCTATGGCACACACAATAACATATCTTTCCATTCATTACCATCCCCTATTTCACTCTATATTTAATGCTGTCAATTAATTCAAAATCTTTCTACATCAAAAAACCTATCTGTTCTAAAATATTGTCACAGATAGTTTAACATAATATGGAACAAAAAAGAATATTAATAAAGTATAATCTATTTATTAATATCGAGGAACTCTCATGAGAAGAAAACATTTTTATAATTTTAGATCTCATAAATCCTTAAAATTTAAAATTAAAATAATAGTAATCGGAATAATTGCTGCAGCTGGTGTATATATACTGTTCCCCCATTTCTTCAGAAATACCTATACAGTAACAATCGCCAGTAAACAAGTAAAAAAGCAAAACAGCAGTACTTATTACTTAATTTATACACAAATGGAAAATGGGGACACAAGAGTATTTAATAATACCAATAGTCTGCTGGAACTGAAATTTGACTCTGAAGATATATACGGCGGACTGAGAATTAACAGAAAATATGAAATCAGTGCTTACGGGTTTAGAATACCACTGTTGTCATCTTATGAGAATATCGTAAAAACCAGGGCCATAAAATAAAAGCAGCCTCCTTGGATATATGGTTATATAATTTGCAGAAGGTTCGGTTACCTTTTTCCCATCTATGGATATATTTCCTGAAGAAGGCTTGTCAAATCCAGCTGTCAAATTCAAAAGAGTTGATTTCCCGCAGCCGCTGGGACCTAAAAGGCATATGAATTCTCCTTTTTTATACTTAAATTTACACTGTGAAGTGCTTCAAATCCCTTCTCATTTTTATTTCCATATATTTTGGACACAGAGTTGACTTCTATAAACACTTTTACTCACCTTCCCGTCCAGGAACAATGCCCCATGTTTTTCCTACCCATTTTTCAAAAATAACAATTAATTTATCCAGCAGAAGTCCCAGAATCCCTATAAATATTATTCCTGCCAGCAGCAGATCTGAATTTTTTTTGTCAATAAAAGCACTAAAAAATCACCTTATGTAATTTAAGCCAATTCATCACAGCCTTTTTTTATCTTCAAAAATGCCCCATGCAATCGCATTTTTGCATCATTAAACAGTTTATAATCTACATTTTGAATCTCTTCTTCACCAAAATACCTGTTTTCTATATATGCAGTATACCTTATTTCAATCTGTACAGCCTGTACATGATCGATAGAACCGTAGTGAGCTGTAATATATCCTCCTCTGAGCCCCTTTTCATCAACTTTTACATTGAATCCACTGTCTAAGAAAGAAACATATACCATGTTTAAAAAATCTGCGGAACAGGTTTTTCCTTCACGGGTACCAATTATTATATCCGCTCTGGACTGCTCATAAAAACTGTGCAGGTCAAACAGATATACCCTGCCTTTCACTCTTAAAATTTTATTTATTTCCTCATAAAGACTTAGATGATAGGGTTTGTATATTTTTTCTATCCTATCCTCTATGGTACTTTTATCAAGCTCTCTGTTGTAAATTTTTCTATTAAATGTGGTATTGTAATAAATAAGAGATTTTGTATATTCATCATGTATGTATTTATTTTTAATATCCCTGTTTACATCTACTACATATCTGCTGTAATTAGCTGAAACAGAGTTTATATCCAATTCTCCTAGAAAATCATACAGTTCATTTAAAAACCAGTCGTTATTGGCAAGTATTACACTCTTTTTCATGTTTTTTTTCATTTCCGAAGTTATGCTGCTTGAGCTGTGAGGTATACTGGCTATAATACTGCAGGGATTATCAACATCTTTTATTGTAACTGAATTCACCATATATCTCCTCCCGTAAATAATTATAATACAATATATCACATTATTTCAACAAATACATTAAAGACTCTAGAACACGCCTTCCAGCTAAACCATTTCGCTTTTTTCTTTAAGTTTTAAATACATCTTCTCCTGCTGCTTCGTGGTAAATTGAAAATAAATTTCTGTATTTGAAACAGATTTATGCCCAAGCCACCATTGGAGCTCTTTGATATCCATATCTGATTCAGCCAGGTGGACAGCTGTAGTATGTTTAATGGAGTGGAAATGACATTTAGAACTATCATCTATATGAGCAATACTGCAGTATTTTTTTGTCAAATAATCAAGGGTATGCCTGGAAATAGGATTTCCCTTCTGACTTTTAAATATACTTTCAGAACTATTTCTTATATTATACTTTCTTATATATTTATCCAATGCAAATTTTGCATTGGAATCCAAACGTATTGTGTTGTTTCTGCTTCCTTTCAGTCTTTTACAATAAAGTTCTCCTTTTGACATATTATAATCATCCAATTTTATCATCGCTATTTCAGATGCACGCAGTCCGCATCTATAGGCTACCCTGAAAATTGCCAGATCCCTGCAAGAATGTTTACTTCTAGAATTTTCAATTGCAATAAAAATCTTTTTCATCTCTTGCTGTGTAAAGTATTTTATTTTTCTATTAACTTGTTTTCTCATAAATACCTCCATATGGATAATGCTACATAATAAATATTTTGTTGAATTTATTATATCATAAATTCTCCAAAAATGTATTTTTTATTGATATATATGTAGAAAAATAGTATAGTAGAGACTATTGATTTAATTTAATAATATTTTTATAAATAAATATTACAAATATTTTTAATTAATAGTATAATAGGAATTTAAATGAGCAATAATATAACAAAATATTTATTATGTACTAAATAACCATTATAATATATTAAATTTAATATTAAAAATACATCAAAACAACATCACAATTAGAGAGGAGAAAATTATATTATGATTTCAGTTAATGCATTAGAAGATTTAAAAAGATTATCAGAAGCCCAAGCTGACTTAGTACCGGGAGGAGTTGTATATGGAATTACAAAAGAAGATACCATGGAATGGGTTAAATATTCCAAGTCCTTAAATATGGATGTATTCCACGTAGGTAAAAAATTAAGCAAAAACAGTACAACCAGTATAGCCCTTCAAGAAAAGAGGATATTAACCCAAGAAATTCCACGTTCTGTTTATGGTACAAGATTAGAAATAATTTCAATTCCGATTGTAGATGAAACTGATAAAGCTGTAGGTGCATTTTCCATGGCTTTCCCCAGATTACATCCAGTAGCTGTAGCTTTTGACGGTTTTGCACCGGTATTGGCTCAGATGTTCCCGGAAGGTGCCTTTTTATGCTTGACGGATTTAGAACAGTTTGTAAAAGTTCAATCTTCGCAAAAATTTAATATACCCTCTATAAAAGCTGGAGAAAAATTTGAAAATAATTTTTTAAGCAGTGAAGTCATAAAAACAGGAAAACAGCAGGAGAAAGAATTGGATGCTTCAATTTATGGAATTCCTGTAAGAAATGTAAGTTTTCCATTACTCGACAAAGACACCAGTGAAGTTGTTGGAACATTCTCCATAATAACTCCAAAGGAAGCAGCTGTAAATTTAAGAGATATGTCAAGCAATCTTACAGAAAATATTACGGGAATATCTTCTGCAATTGAGGAGTTAGCAGCATCTGCGTCTCAAATTCACACCAATGAACAGGAACTTCACAACAGTATCAATGAAATAACGAAACTGTCAGAAGACATAAATGAGGTAACTTCTTTCATAGCTAATATTGCCGATGCCACAAAAATGTTGGGATTAAATGCTGCAATTGAAGCCGCCAGAGCAGGACAAGCAGGAAGCGGCTTTGGCGTGGTAGCAAATGAAATCAGGAAATTGTCAGATCAAGCTAAGAGTACAGTTCCTAAAATAAAGAAATTAACAGGCAATATTGAAGAAAAAGTTAATATATCCAGCGAGAAAAGCAAGGGTTCCCTGTCTTCCAGCCAGGAGCAGGCTGCTGCTACACAGGAGATTACAGCAAGCATAGAAGAAATAACCACTATGTCTGAAAGGTTAACTGAAATTGCTCACCAACTTTAAACAGTCATCTACAAAAAACTACCTTCCCGACAATTTACTTGTTTCAAAGGTAGTTTCTTCTATATTTAAATTAATTTTACCATCCCCTTGAATATTCATGAAAACAGTCAAGGCAAACTTTTTTACCATTTTCCAATCTTATTTTATTTTCAGATACCCCTTCGCCGCATTTTTCACAGGTTACAGTCTTAAATATTCTTGCAGCTTCAGGTATCTTAAAATGTGGTTTTTTAATACAAAAAATATCTTCTATTGGAGCTTTCAAAATATATCTTTGTCTCTCCTCTTTATTCATCTTGACTTTTGAAGGTTTTGACACAATCCTCACATTGTCTCCATTTTGTCTATTAAAAAACGAAAAGGCCATTTTTCCAGTTCCTCTGTATATGAGATTTCCCTTGCCAAAAGTACATCCCGTTATAACCTGTACTGCATCAACTGCACAAGAATCGTTTTCACAAACGCATACTATTTCTTCATCGTGAGAAAATTCTATGTTCATTTCTTTTACAACTGCCTCACAGACCCTAAAACCTATAGCTAACCCTGGACACTCGTGTCCGTGGAAAACCACACATCTATTCCATAAATTTTCATTCATTATTGATTCACCTTCCTTTATTTAATTATACTTCATAAAATAAAATATCCCAAAAGACTCTGTAAAATAAATCAAATCTCTTGGTGATACTGGAAAAATAACTAGAACTATTCAATTATTAACCCTAAACTCTAAAAGACCTTCCAGCAAGATAATTGCCGAAGGCCTTCTTCTATTTGTTTTTCTAAAATTCAGGTACGAAGGGGCATTCCTCTTAGGCAAACTCCATATGATCCTAAGAATCACTCACTTGATATTTATTCTCATACCTGGTGCATCATATGGTGCATAAGCGCCATTTTAACTACCCTGCTCAAATACTGCCTAGCATCATCAATTGACATATTACAGCATATCAGTGTATTTATTATATCTGGATGGTGACGTTCAAACATACTTATAATTTCCTGAGTATCTGAATTTATTTTTTCCTCCATATCTGATTCTGACATACCCTCCATCATTTCTGGCATCTGCTGATTTGTATCCGGAGCCTGCTGAATAGGTTGTACCGTTGTTGCGCCTCCGCCACTGTCAATTCTATTCTCTTCATATTCACCGTTTCTAAACATAGACCTGTATTTTCTTCCTTTTAAAGCACCTCTCATCCCATTGTTAATTCTGCAATAGCAACACATTGGCATAATTCCCATATCTGAACGTATATATGGATACATAAAAACCTCCAATAAAATTTTATTATAATAGTATACTATGCAAAAGAATTAACTAAAGGTGCATGCTCGATTGCATAAATATATTTTTCAGTTTTTCGAACCAATCGAGCGGTTTCAACCTTACTCAAATCCGTACTATAAATACTTGGAGCTTTAGTCGTGGAATCTTCACCCTGTGCCCCATGCATACTGCAGCCAGGCATTCCACTGGATGGGGCAGGTATTGAAGAATCAGGCTTGGAAGTATCCACGGTGGAAATATCATCAACCACTTTAATCACTCCTCTTATCATGCCCATTTCACAGCTGAAATTTATATCTCCGCCCTTCGGTGTAAATTCAATTATATTTTCACCAGCCTGTAAGTTCCTTTGAATATTTAAGGAAGGTACAATAATTTGTCCATTACAGGAATTCAACGCTTTTCCATCAATTATCCACTTCACAGGTACATTTTTTTGAACATAAAGTCCATTGGGAGTATATCCTGAATCATCTGCTGTCATTTTGATTATCTGGACTCCATCTTTTAAGGTTGATTTTCCAGCAGAAGATTCTGCAGATGTCTTATTGCCGTATAAACCTGCAGCCAATGTAGACACCGTAGGTATGTTTACACCAGCTAGAGCCAATCCCCTGCTTCCCATCACTATGCCTAAAACTATTACCAATATCCCGCTGAATTTCAATAAAGTTTTTGTATATCCCCTGCTGAGTATGCCGGATACTGCACCAAATCCCAGCATCAGAGGAACAGTACCGAAAGAAAACATCAACATGGACAATGAACCCTTAAGTATACTCCCTGTTCCCAGTGCATATAACTGCATTGCCTGAAGAGGCCCGCAGGGCATGAGTCCGTTTAAAATTCCAACCCAAAATGGTGTTCTTGGTTTTTTCTTTATGGAGCAGGCAGACCAGGGCAGACTTATGTTAAATCTTCTAAATAAGCTATATCCACTCATATTGGATCCCATTATAATCATGAATATACCCGCAAATATTTGAAGGCCGGCCTTTATGGATATAGATAGTGAAAATACCGAACCAAGCCCTCCTACTATTCCGCCGAGTACGGTATAAGACGTCACTCTGCCTGCATTGTATAGAGCAGCAGGCTTAATAGAATCAAACTTACTTTTTCCACCCTTGTTTATACTCTGTGACAGTGCTATTCCGCCACACATACCTACGCAATGTATGGATGTGAGTATTCCAACCAGGAACAAGACAAAATATGTAGCGCCATTGAGCCTGGAGTTAATATCAATTCCACTGGATGAACTGCCAATCAATATAATCGCAGCTGCAATTACAAACATACCTGCTATTTTATACTTGTTTGAGCTTTCAGTACTGTATCCGGATACCCTTATGGCATCTTTAATATTTTCCAGGCTGCATAGATCAGGATTGTATTCTACAATTACAGATTCATCATTAAAACTGGCCAGAGCATTTCTTACACCATCTAACCTTTTAACCGCCTTTTCTACCCGCAGTTCACAGGATACACAGGTCATATCAAAGACTTTAATTTTCTCTTTTCTACTCTTCACACCTTCAATCCTCCCATAATTTTTATAATTTGGACAAAAATCAATTTAATTAAGTATATAAACTTCCTATGAAGATGTTATGAATCATCACTAAAGTCTTCATATAATCAACATAATAATTTGGTAAACTAATTTTGAGTTAACGGTGAATACTAAAATTGTAAATACATCAAATTATCTGTAAAATATAATTAGGTCATTATTATATCCTTGGGAGTGATATTTTTGCAAAGCATTCGAAAGAGATTGAGTATTACAATTATTTTCTGCTCAATTATTTCAGTTATATTACTGGCACTGTATGTAAAATTCACAGTAAACAGTACTTTTAATAAATATATGATGGACACTCAGAAAAGCAGAAACAACAGAATTGTGGACTATTTTCAACAGGTATACAAAAGAGACAAAAAATGGACTATAAATTCTGGAGAAGAGATAATGCACGAAGCTTATATGAGTAATTACTGCCTGACCCTTTTAGACTCCAATAAAAATACCATCTGGGGTATGGATTCCAACGATATAAAAGAAAAATCCCACAAGATGATGCAAAACGTCTATAACAACAAGGGGATTTACACATCAAATTCCTTTAAGATCAAGTATAATGGAAAAATTGTAGGCTATGTAGTAATAGGACAATATTCTCCAATTTTACTGACACAGCAGGATATAGATTTCAAAATGTCTATAAACAGAGATATTATTATAAGCGTTATAGCGGCCATAATTATCGCTGTCATAATAAGCATAATAATATCAAAACAATTTTCATCCCCTATTAAATCCGTATCCGATACTTCTGTTAAACTTTCCAGGGGAATGTACGATTCCACTTCAAATGTAAAAACTAATATAAAAGAACTAAACAATCTGACTAAAAGTATAAATGCCCTGGGTAAAATATTAAAGGAGCAGGAGCTCCTCAGGAAAAGACTTGTTTCAGATATCTCCCACGAAATAAGAACTCCCCTGAATATTCTACAAAATAATCTGGAGGCAATGATTGACGGAATATTTCCTGTAACTGAAGAACGCTTGAATTATTTGAATCAGGAGGTCATAAGATTTGGCAAGCTGCTAAATAATTTAAATATTTTAAAACAATTTGAAGATGAAAAATCAGACCTTAATATGATGGAGATCATATCTCTGGATAAACTTGTTACTTCCATAAGCAGCAAGCTTTCCATCGATTTTAAAAAGAAAAATATCAATTTTTCTCTAAATATAGAAAAAAACAAAAAATTTGAGATACTGGGAAATGAAGACGAATTGAAACAAGTTTTTATAAATTTATTCTCCAATGCCATTAAATTCACCCCGTCTGGAGGAAGCGTATGGGTTGATCTTTATACAAATGCCAGTAAAATTATAGTTAAAATCAGAGATAACGGCATAGGCATAAAGAAGGAGGATCTCCCCTACATTTTCGAAAGATTGTACAGGGCAGACAAGAGCCGCCGTAAAACAGAGGGAAGTGGCATAGGATTGACTATTGTAAAAAAAATACTCACTCTCCATTCCGCTGTAATTGATGTCAAAAGCACTTTTGGCAAAGGAACGTCATTTATTTTATATTTTAACAAGAACAAGGAGAATAATAATGAATAATATTTTAATAATTGAAGATGAAATAAAGGTATCGGAAGTAATTAAAGCCTACCTTGAAAGAGCAGGTTATAGAGTTTATTGTTCTACTAGAGGCTATGACGGAATCAAGCTGTTCAATAAGATAAATTTTCAACTTGTCATATTGGACTTGATGCTGCCGGATATAGACGGAGAAGAAATATGTAAAATTATAAGAGAAGTATCGGACGTACACATATTTATGCTCACTGCAAAAGCAGAATTAAGTGATAAGATCAAAGGGCTTACCCTGGGAGCGGATGAATACCTCACCAAGCCCTTGAGTCCAAGAGAGCTCACTGCAAGAGTAAATGCATTATTTAGAAGAATAAATTCTGACAAAACAACAATACTTTCTTATGACGGCGGAAAACTTAAAATTGACAATGAAAGAAGAAATGTTCAGGTAAAAGGAAAATATGTAGTTCTCACCCCAAATGAATTCGATATTCTATATGCTCTTGCTTTGAATAACGGCAAAGTTCTATCCAGGGAACAGCTCATAAGAAATGTATATGGTATAGATTTTGAAGGTTCCGACAGAACTATAGATGCCCATATCAAGAACTTGAGAAAAAAAATAGAATACAACAGTAAAGAGCCAAAATATATACTCACTGTGGTAAAGATAGGCTATAAATTCGGCGCTGTGAAAGATCCAGAATGATATGAAAATGAGCATAGATTCTAACCCTTGTATGAACCTATGCTCCCCTGCCTTATCTAGATTTAATTACTGATCTTTTTTACATTTACATTTTTATCATTTTCCATATCATCACAGCACTTATTCTTTTTAGAATGCATAAACATCATTGGTATCATTAAGATCATCATTATAGGACATATAAACGGAGCTGCTGCTGCAAGCATAATTTTGAACCTTGGCGCTAATCCTAAAAATGGCAGAGATGATAGTAACACTACCGGTATAGCACAGCAAACAACCATCATAATCATGTGACCTATTCCACTGTGGCCGCTTTTATTGTTCATATTATTACTTCCATGACAATTCATAATAAATACTCCTCACTTATATTATTTATTTAGATAATACAATATTGTTATGGAGATATTATGAAGGGAAAAATGAATTTGTTTATATACTCTTTACAAAATCAAAACCACCAATTAGCCCATTTACATAGAACTAATTGGTGGTCAAGCAACTCCTAACCCATATAAACACTCTGATTCTACTTGAATATCCGTCACCCTTTTCTAATTGTTTTTTATAACGTAAAATCTATTATATTTACTTAAATCAATTACAATTCTCTACAGACATATAAATTTGATTGACAACTAATCTTTCTTAAACATACTATTCTCCATATCTGTATCTTAAACATTTTCAAATAACAATTTTCAAATCATACATCAAATCATCAATCTTTTATACTTCCTAAAACTCAATTAGGATCAATTATCTCTTACCCTGAACATTTTCATAATTAAAAACGTTCACCGTCCCCGATCTAGTAGATACCTCTTCAAGTTTACTTCCACCAAGCACATTTGCTTCCATATACTATTGAGTGTTCACTACCTGCTGTCCTAATCTCTTCCTTGTCTAAACCCTTTTTTCAATCTTAATTTATGAGTTAGAAGTGCTGAGAAGAAGTTTTTATCCTTCTTCTTAATTTTATTATATAGTAGGCCTATAATTATGTCAACTTACATTTCAAAATTTTTGAATAATTCTATCTACTATTTTATTATAAAACCCTCCTTTCTTATTTGTTAGTATATTTTTAGACTATACTTTTCGATATTTTTTATCTAAATTTTTATATAGTTTAAGAAAATATTAAGGAAACAGTTTTAAAATTATAACAAATGTATATAAATACATAAACACCAATAGATACAATTATAAATAGCCATGACAAGGGGCTTACAATACCTTGTACACTACATTATACAAAGGAAGTGTAATTATGTCCAATGACATTAGCTCTTTAATTCCATACTTATACAGCATAAACTCAAATAATCAAATTTTTCAAGATCCACTTTTAAGTTCAGATGACGATTCAGATAACACGGATGATTCAATTTCAAGTTTGGGACTGGATTCAATTCAACTTAGCCCTGAAGCATTGAGCACCTTAAATTCACTGCAGACTTCTAATACTAATAATATACTCAATTCCACCCTAGATAGTTTAGTAGAAAATAATACTATTACTCAGGAACAAGAAAATTCTATTAAAAATGCCATTTCATCATTAAATACTGCATCTTCAACTTATTCAAACACTAATTCACAATCTCCATTAGACAAACTTGTATCAAGCGGTATTATTACTCAAGATCAGGAAGACTCTATCAAAAGCGCTTTATTATCTTCCCGCAATGGGGAAATACAAAAACAAGCCAAATTAATATCTGAAAATCCCCTATTATCAAATAATCCTGAGCTATATTTAAATTCGGATTTGTATCAACAAAATAACGATTCTAATAGTTCAATTTTAAATGAATTATAACTATATAGAAATCTAAAACAATGACCTAGAATAGATTTTACGCTACTCTAGGCCTTAAAATTATTGTGTCGGCTGTGCTGGCTGTGTCATATTAGTTGTACTTTTCACAGGAGCCACAGTACTTTGCATATCAGTAATTTTCTTTTTCAATTCTCCGTTTTCCTGCTGTAGCTTGTCTCTTTCACTCTGGAGCTGTGAATTTTGAGTTTGAAGCTGCGATATTTGAGTTTGAGCCGCCGTCTGCCCAGCTGACTTTTTCTCTTCTGGACTTTTGAGTTCATATACTTTACTCTCTATCGCCCCGGAAACTATGGTTTTTACATTGTCATCCACTTCTATACCCAACTTTTGAAGTACACTATATACATAATCTTCAGCACTCTTTTTCCTCTGGTCCGCTGGAAGCTGTGAAGATATATTGAGCTGCTGAGCTTGCCCTACACCTATCTCCGCATAGTGTTCTATGATACTCAAAATATTCAGAAATTTATTACCCGGTACTATAGCTTTTGCAGCATCAGTATATTTTTTGACCTCCTGCAGGCCGGCATCAACCTTTTGTAATATCTCTCCAGTGTCAACACCCTTCCTCTTTAAAGCTGGCAGGAGTACCAATACTGTAGTTCCCACTCCAATGGCCAGCCCTATAACAACAAATAATATAGTTGTACTTGACATTTTTACATTCCCCCATTTTTTATAAAATTAAGTACAGATTCATCACTCTTGTTTTACATTATTTTCTAAAGGTTTTTTAGATTATTTTATAGAATTATTTTCTTTAATAAGTGGGGTGGTGGTTATGTTAAAAAGCTCTATAAATAAAGCTGTGAGTTCCGTGGTATCATCTGTTGAATTTGAAAAAGTATCCGATCTAACTAAAAAACAATTCACTAAAATTCTTTCAGAAGCAATTTATGAGGCCATAACTAATAAAGATTACATAAAAGAAATATATCAACAATTGCCTACGCAAATTCAACTCGAAATAAGAGCAAAATCTGATAAATTGATTTAATTTTCTGCTAGCTGCTCTTGAACTGGTACTTCATGAGCAACTTCTTTTTTATTCTTCATATATCTCGCCTCTTTTAAATTGTTTTGGATAAAGCCAAAACAATCATAGATGAAAATTTATGAAATTATTTTTGACGAATAAATGTTAAGGCCTTTATTCTCTTATATCCAACCCTTCAAACTGCATATTGTAGTAATACGCGTAAAGTCCTCCTTTTTGAAGAAGTTCACTGTGACTTCCCCTCTCCTTTATTCCTTCATCATCAATGACTATTATCTCATCGGCATTTCTTATCGTGCTGAGTCTGTGGGCAATAACTATAGTAGTCCTGTTTTTAGCCAGCTTTTCAAGGGATTTTTGTATAAAGCTTTCACTTTCATTGTCCAATGCAGAGGTAGCCTCATCCAATATAAGTATGGGAGGGTTCTCAAGAAACACCCTTGCAATTGAAATTCTCTGTTTCTGTCCTCCTGAAAGCTTGACCCCTCTTTCCCCTACATAGGTGTCATAGCCATTATCCAGGCTCATTATATAATCATGAATATTAGCTTCCTTGGCTGCCTCTATTATCTCCTCGTCAGATGCCTCCGGTTTTCCATATTTTATATTCTCCTTCAGGGTTCCAGAGAACAAATAGACGTCCTGCTGTACTATTCCAATGGAATTTCTCAACGATTCAAGAGTAACATCCCTCACATCTTTTCCATCTATCATTACAGAGCCTGATGAAACATCATAAAATCTTGGAAGAAGTGAACAAATTGTAGTTTTCCCTCCCCCTGAAGGTCCTACAAATGCAATCTTCCTGCCTGCTTTTATTTCCACATTTATATTTTTAAGTACCTGCTTTTTAGAATTGTAGCTGAAAGAAACATTTTTATATTCTATATTACCCTTTACATTTTCTAAAGGTACGGCATCTTTTTTATCCACTATTTCAGGTTCCACAGTTACAATATTTAAAAATCTCTTAAATCCGGCAAATCCCTTTTGAAACTGCTCTGCAAAATTTATCAGTATATCTATTGGATTTATAAATATGTTTATATAAAGAGCATATACGGCAAGATCTGGTATCGTCAAAGAACCATTGGCTATAAAAAATGCTCCTGTAACAAGTATCACCACATACAAAAGCCCTTCAAAAAAAGTATTTCCTGCTATAAATCTTCCCATAACTTTATAACTTTTTTCCCTTGAAATACGATATGCATTGTTGTTTCTGTCAAATTTATCTCTTTCAATATCTTCATTGGCAAAAGACTTTACAACCCTTATCCCAAGGAGGCTATCCTGAACAGAGGAATTTATATTGCCCATTTTTTTTCTGTTGTCAAAGAATATTTTCTGCATTTTTTTATTTTCATAGAATGAGAATACTACCATCACTACAGTCACTGCAAAAAGTATAAGTGTCATTTCAGCATTGATTAACATGAGTACTGCAAAAGAGCCTATTATTTTAATTGCCGAAATAAATACATTTTCCGGTCCATGATGGGCCAGTTCTGATATATCAAACAGATCCGATACAAGTATGGACATCATCTGACCTGTATTGTTTTCATCATAATAAGAAAAAGACATCTTCTGAAGATGATAAAATAAATCCTTTCTCATATTATTTTCCATTCTAGCTCCCATAATATGACCCCAGGAAGCAATAAAATACTGACAGAAATATTTAAGTATATACAGCGCAATCAGGGCTGTCCCAATATATAATATGGAATTAAGTATAACTATTTTATCCTTTACAAAAATATTCTTTGAAAGATAGCTTAAAATTAAAGGAAATGCCAAATCCACCAGCGATACTACAAGCGCACAGAGCATATCTGCATAAAAAAGAAATCTATAAGGCCTGTAATACTGTAAAAATTTTTTTAATATCTTCATAAAATCTGATGTCACTCCTTCTCCGTTTTATTAGTACAATTATAGGAACTGCCATATAAGCATCATTTGCTCATAATAATCAAATGATAATATTTTATTTATACAATGTCAAGATAGGATCAAAAGTATAAAGTGTAAATATTAAATGTCATCGCGAATAAACACCAATAATTTTGAATAAAACTGTTGAACATTTTATCGTTATATTGTAATATATAAATATAACGATATAAGAATATCTTTTGAAAGAGGTACAGCTATGAATAAAAATTTTAAAGATTACAATGAGAAAGCCGAAATCCTCAAAGTACTGGCACACCCTGTCAGACTCTGCATAGTCAAAGGGCTGCTGGAAAAGGGACAATGTAATGTAAGCTATATGCAGGATTGTCTCGAAATACCACAATCCACCCTGTCACAGCATATTCAGAAACTGAGGACAGCGGGAATCATAGAAGGCACCCGAAATGGACTTGAAATCAATTATAAAGTTTGCAACCCCATGGTAATCAAACTAATTCAAATTTTATTTTAATCTTTTGTGAAACTCAATTTAAAATATTATAGAAGGAGGAATTCTTATGAGTAAAAAAATATTGGTGGTAGGCGGAGTTGCAGGAGGAGCGTCTGCAGCTGCAAGGCTGAGAAGATTGGATGAAAATGCCCAAATAATAATGTTTGAAAAAGACAATTATATATCTTTCGCAAACTGCGGTCTTCCCTATTACATAGGTGAAACAATCAAGGAAAGACAAAGACTCCTGGTTCAGACACCTGAAAGTATGCACGCCAGGTTCAATATAGATGTAAGGGTGAACAGTGAAATTACAGATGTGGACGTTAACAAAAACACAGTAAAAGTAAAAAACAAAAATGGAAAAACTTATAATGAAAATTATGATTATCTGTTATTATCTCCCGGTGCAAAAGCTATCAAGCCAAAAATTGAGGGTATAAATAGCAGTAAAATTTTCACTTTAAGGAATATACCGGACACGGATAATATAAAATCATTCGTTGATAAAAAAGGAGTAAACAGTGCCGTGGTGATAGGCGGTGGATATGTTGGCGTTGAAATGGCTGAAAATCTTAAAGAAAGAGGATTGAGGGTTACTTTAGTCGAGGCCGCGCCACACATTTTAGCACCCTTTGATTCAGACATGGCAGTCATGGCTGAAAAAGAACTTGTGGAAAACGGCATAGATCTAATATTAAATGACGGAGTAAAATCTTTTAAAGACAGTGAGGATAATATTGAAATCACCTTAAACAGCAATACAAATATTACTGCCGACCTGGCCATACTATCTATAGGAGTTACCCCAAATACTGATTTCATAAAAAATAGCAAAATAAAGCTTGGAACAAAAGGTCATATATTAGTTGACAGTAAAATGAGAACAAATATTGAGAATATCTATGCTGTGGGAGATGCTGTCGAAGTGACTGATTTCGTCAACAAGCAAAATACTGCAGTACCTCTGGCCGGGCCGGCAAATAAGCAGGGAAGAATAGCTGCAGACAACATAGCAGGGTTAAATTCAACATATAAGGGCACCCAAGGTACTGCAATAATCAAAATTTTTGGACTGACCGCTGCAAGCACAGGAAATAATGAACGAACTTTAAAGAGACTTAACATACCTTACAAAGTTATATATGTTCATCCGGCTTCCCATGCATCATATTATCCAGCTGCCCTCCCTATGTCCATAAAGCTTATATTCAATGAAACAGGTAAAATCCTGGGTGCCCAGGCTATAGGCTATGACGGTGTTGATAAAAGAATTGACGTTATCGCAGCTACAATGAGACTTGGCGGCTCGGTATCAGATTTGACAGAACTGGAACTATGCTATGCACCTCCATTTTCCTCGGCAAAGGATCCTGTAAATATGGCGGGTTTTGTGGCTGAAAATGTTCTTTCCGGTAAAGTTGATGTTATTACTCCAATGGAATTTTTAAATTATAATAGAGAAAATACTGTCCTTCTGGATGTACGTTCAGAAATAGAATTTAACAATGGCCATCTTGAGGGGGCTGTAAATATACCTGTAGATAATTTAAGAGAAAGACTTAACGAATTGGATAAAAATAAGGAGATCATTGCATACTGTCAAGTTGGCCTCAGGGGATATGTTGCGGCAAGAATACTTTCCCAGCACGGATACAGAGCTAAAAACATAACCGGTGGATACAAAAGTCTATCGATCTTAAACTATACTCCTGAAATACGTGATAAAAATATCAATAACTATCAAAAGCAAATTTTAGACCAGGATACACAAACTTTAAAATCCGAAATAGCTCTGGATAAATTGGATTATGACAAAAGCCTTGATGCATGTGGACTTTGCTGTCCCGGACCGCTCATGCAGGTCAAAGCAGCTGTGGATGATTTAACAGAGGGACAGATTCTAAAAGTGACTGCTTCCGACCCGGGTTTTTACGAAGATATAAAGGCATGGTGCAGGAGGACATATAACGAACTCATTGATTTAAGAAGAGATAAAAGCAATATCACTGCCTTTATTAAAAAAAAACAAAATAACAGAGTCGAGACAGAAAAACCTATAAAAGATATTCCACCTGTGAGGGACAACAAGACCATGGTAGTGTTCAGCGGTGATTTAGACAAAGCTATAGCTTCCTTTATCATAGCAAACGGGGCTGCATCCATGGGTAAAAAAGTCACTATGTTCTTTACATTCTGGGGATTGAATATTTTAAGGAAGAGTGAAAAAGTTCCTGTAAAAAAGGGTTTTATGGATTCCATGTTCGGATTCATGATGCCAAGGGGCAGTAAAAAATTAAAACTGTCCAAAATGAACATGATGGGTATGGGTACTAAAATGATAAGAAAAGTTATGAAAGATAAAAACATAACCTCTCTTGAAAACCTGATCAAATCAGCTTTAGACAATGGTATAGAGATAGTAGCTTGTCAGATGTCCATGGACGTTATGGGCCTTAAAAAAGAAGAACTCATAGACGGCGTCAAAGTAGGAGGTGTTGGCTATTATCTAGGTGAAGCTGAAGATTCCAATGTAAATTTATTTATATGATATTAAAATTTATCATGCAGAAAACGTACCTAGTTTATATAAATCAAATTCAGGTACGTTATTTTTGTATTTATTTCATAATAACCTTATGTATTAATACTGGCTTTTCAGCCCTGCTGCCGATAGTTATATTCTTGTAGATTCTGGTTTTTATTTCCTCAACATCCCGGCAATTAGAATGTATGGTTAAAAATTTTTCCCCTTTTTCTACCCTATCGCCAATCTTCTTATGAAGCACAAGCCCCACGGAGGGATCTATCTTGTCCTCTTTAGTAGCCCTGCCTGCCCCAAGAAGCATTGCCGATATTCCAATTTCATCGGCCACAATATTGGAGACAACGCCACTTTTCAATGCGGTCAGATCAATTTTATATTTTGCCCGTGGTAATTTTTTAGGGTTATCCACAATTGACGGATCTCCCCCTTGATTTTCAATAAAGGCCTTGAACTTTTCAAGGGCTCTGCCAACTTTTATTGATTCAATAAGTTTTCCTCTGGCCTCTTCCAACGTATCTGCTTTTTTAGCCAGAACCACCATCTCACTCCCAAGTGTCAGAACCAGTTCCATAAGATCTTCTGGCCCTTCTCCCCTTAGTGTATCAATAGCTTCTTTTACTTCAAGGGCATTACCTACGGCAAATCCCAGCGGCTGTGACATATCTGAAATTACAGCCATGGTGTTCCTGCCCACACTGTTTCCTATCTTAACCATGGCAAATGCAAGCTTTTCCGCATCTTTATCGGTCTTCATAAAAGCCCCCGCACCTGTTTTAACATCCAGTACTATGGCATCAGCTCCTGCCGCAATTTTTTTACTCATTATGGAACTTGCAATCAAGGGTATGGATTCCACTGTTCCCGTTACATCCCGGAGAGAATATAATTTCTTGTCTGCCGGAGTCAAATTACCCGTCTGGCTCATGATTGCAATTCTATCATCATTTACCAGCTGAATAAATTTATCCTTTGTAATTTCCACATGAAACCCATCAATAGACTCCAGCTTGTCAATAGTTCCACCAGTATGTCCCAGACCACGTCCTGACATCTTCGCAACAGGTATATCCAGGGATGCAACGAGAGGTGCCAGCACAAGTGTTGTGGTATCTCCCACACCACCAGTAGAATGCTTATCAACTTTTATGCCTCTGATCTCCGACAAATCCACAGTCTCACCAGATCTCACCATTGACATTGTAAGATCAGACATCTCTCTGGCACTCATATTCTGAAAATAGATCGCCATGGCCAGGGCACTTGCCTGATAATCCGGAATTGCCCCACTGGTATAGCCTCTTACAAAAAAATTGATCTCCTCCCTGCTGAGTTCCCCTCCATCCCTTTTTTTTAAAATTACATCCACCATTCTCATTTTTATTACCCTTTCATTTTAATTTGTTTAAGAAACTTTCCCCATATTTCGGTAATTGTACTTTGAAATTATCCGCAATTGTAGCCCCTACATCAGAAAATGTTCTGCGTACACCCAAGCTTTTTCCAGTATCAAATCTCTTTGAGTAAACAAGAAGCGGCACAAATTCTCTGGTGTGATCTGTTCCAGTATAAGTGGGATCATTTCCATGATCTGCGGTAATTATCAACAAATCATCCTCATTCAATTTTTCAAAAACCTCCGGCAGCCTTTTGTCAAAGTCCTCCAGTGCATTTCCATAGCCAACAGGATTGCGGCGATGTCCATAAGCTGCATCAAAATCAACCAGATTTATAAAACTGATACCGTGAAATTTTTCATCCAGCAGTGCAATTAATTTATCCATACCATCCATATTATTTTTACTTCTGACTGCCCGTGTAATACCTTCTCCATCAAAAATATCGGAAATTTTGCCGATTGCAATACAATCCAGACCGGCTTCCTTCAAGTAATCCATCACCGTTTTACCAAAAGGTTTCAAAGCATAGTCATGGCGATTCGGGGTCCTTTTAAAGGTATCCGCTGTTTTTCCTACAAAAGGTCTTGCAATAATTCTTCCCAAGACATAGGGCTCATCCTTTGTTATATCACGGCAGTACCTGCATATCCTATAGAGTTCATCAAGTGGTATGACATCTTCCTGTGCTGCAATTTGAAGTACGGAATCTGCCGAGGTATAGACAATGAGCTCACCGGTCTTAAGCTGTCTCTCCCCTAATTCTTTTATAATCTCCGTTCCACTGGCAGGCTTATTTGCTATGACCTTTCTTCCCGAAAATCTCTCTATTTTTTCAATTAACTCCTGTGGAAAGCCATTGGGAAAAACGCGGAATGGTTTGTCAATATATAATCCCATCATCTCCCAATGTCCCGTCATAGTATCTTTTCCCCGGGAAGCCTCCCGCATTTTCCCGAAATAAGCTTTGGGGAAGACAGCTTTTTCTATTCCTTTGATTTCACAAATATTAGATAATCCCAACGCCGACATATACGGCATATCAAGTCCATCTTTTTTCTCCGCAATATGCACCAGTGTGTTTACACCAAAATCACCAAATTCATTTGAATCTGGTGATTCGCCAATGCCCACCGAGTCCATAACTATGATATGTACTCTCTCAAATGCTCTCATTACAAATTCCCCTTTCATAAAGTAATTCTTAGGTTCATCTAAAACCTTCCCCATGGGGAAGGTTTTTCTTCAAGTGAATAATCTCACATTATAGAATAACTATCCTTTAACAATGGAAACTCCGGAACTCGTTCCAATACGATTTGCCCCTGCCTCAACCATATCAACGGCCTCTTCTCTGGTATGAATACCTCCGGCGGCCTTAACTCCCATATCATCCCCAACGGTACTGCGCATCAATTTTACGTCTTTTACTACAGCTCCCGCATTGGAAAATCCAGTAGAGGTCTTTACAAAATCCGCACCTGATTTCTCAGCTATCCTGCAGGCTCTCACTTTTTCCTCATCATTTAAAAGGCAGGTTTCAATAATCACCTTTACCAGCGCCTTTCCTTCTGCCGCTTCCACAACACTTCTAATATCCTTTTCCACATAAGCATCATTCTTATCCTTAAGTTCACCTATATCTATAACCATATCCAATTCCGATGCGCCATTTTTAATGGCATCCACTGCTTCAAAAACTTTTGCTTCAGTAGTGTTGGCTCCGAGGGGGAAGCCTATGACAGTACATACCTTTATTCCACTGCCTTTCAATTCCTCACCTGCAAGTTTAACCCATTTTGGATTTACACACACAGATGCAAATCCATACTGTTTAGCTTCTTTTGTCAGCTGAATGATCTGCTTTTTTGTAGTGTCCGGTTTTAGTGCCGTATGATCAATTATTTTAGCAATATCCATATGATCTCATAGTGAAAGTCGTACATTCTAAGTACCTCGCTTTCACTAAAACTCACCTCTTTCCCAATTCACAGTGTACAATCAATGATGCTTTTCATCATCAGTCTAAAATCTATAAGGATTGAACTCTGATGTCATAACTCTATGATAAATCCTTTTTGGTAAAAGCTCCAGGTAAAATTTCATTTAAAGTTTTAACAATATATTCTTTTTCATTTTTAGCAAGAATTATTTTCATATCCGGTAAAGCAAATTCAGCCATTACCTGCCTGCAGATACCGCAGGGCCAGGTATAATTATTTTCTGCTCCAGCTATGGCAATTGCCCTCACAGCTTCATGTCCTTCAGACACAGCCTTGAATATGGCAGTCCTTTCTGCACAATTGGTGGCTCCATAGGAAGCATTCTCTATATTACAGCCAGTGTATATATCCCCATCTTCAGTCAATACCGACGCTCCCACCTTAAAACCAGAATAAGGTGCATAGGCATTTTTTCTTCCCTGAAAAGCTTTTGAAATGAGCTTTCCATAATCGATCTCCATATTATCCCCTCCAGTACCATTTAGTTTTTTTAATACCTTAGAATCACTTGAGCTGCGACAAATCAATGCAGATCACTGCCCTGAAATTCCGTCATATATTTCCAGTAATGCTTTGGCATATTACTGCTGCGGCATTTAAGGTTTCTCCTGTTTTTTATTTCAACTGTATTGTAAAACATTCTCCACAACCTTCTAAAATATTTCTCCTGGTCATCCGCTTTTGCCATCTGTAAATTGACCATGGGAATAATTTTGTATTCATGTGGTCTGTACACAAGTGCCATATCATGCGTTTTATCGTAAATTAAAAAATGTTCTTCAGCATACCTCTGGCAAAAATGCCCGGCAATAAGAGGAAGTACATAATTCCGGGGTTCAATTTGTGATACCAGTATATCACTGAAGATGGAAAATCTCAAAAATCCCTTTAGAAGATGGCTTTCACTTTTTAAGTATTTTACAGCTTTAAACAATTTATCCACCACCTCATCCCCAAACATACTCATAACTGAGGACCCGTAATGATATCCTCTCCTCAAAAACAAGAGCATATACATTTCTTTCTGAGACATACATGTCAAAAAAGCACATCTTAAAAATTCAAGGGCAGATTTTCCCATTTTTCTGGGTATTGAATTTATGACCCTTGTGGATTCCTTAAAATCCGTAACAATTTCCCTTACCGGGAAAAAGGTAGTCTGAAATTGAGCAGAAGATATGATATCCATAGGTATTTCTTTTTTATAATAGCTTTCAAACACACAGCACATGAACCCTTCAAAAGTTCCATCATATTTATATATAATATTTGATCTTTTGATCATCTGCATTCCCCCTATGCCAATGGAAGCTTATCAAAAAAAGACATCTGTTCATGCTTTTTTCCTAAAGTAAAATCTCTATAATATCTATCTACAGATCCTCTGGACATAAGCGCCCTTATAACTGCATCCCTTTCCGTATTCAGCCCCTCTATTGTATTTCCGGAACACAAAATGAAATATTGGGCTCTTTTGAGTACAACTCCTATTTTTTTGAGTGCTTCAAAATTCAGTAAAAAATTCCGCCTGGCAGCTACGATTCTCTTTGCACTTCTTATGCCAATTCCGGGTACTCTTATCAGTTCTTCATAAGACGCCCTGTTTACATCTATCGGAAAATACTCTCCGTGATTCAGTGCCCAGTTGCATTTAGGATCTATATATGGATTGAAGCTCTGATGCCTCCTATCCAAAATTTCATTTGCCCTGAAGCCATAGTATCTCAAAAGCCAGTCAGCCTGATAGAGACGATGTTCACGTAAAAGTGGAGGCCTGGTATTCACCCGGGGAAGCAGTGAATTCTCAGCTACCGGTATGTATGCAGAAAAAAACACCCTTTTAAGTTTGTATTTCCTGTAAAGTCCTTCCGCCAGGTTCAAAATGTGAAAGTCAGTATCGGGGGTAGCACCTATAATCATCTGGGTGCTCTGACCTGCCGGTGCAAATTTATATGCATGTCGGTATCTTGCAGCATCTCTGGAATTTTGTACTATACAATCTTTAATATAGCCCATAGGTGTTAAAATGGAACCTTTTGACTTGTCCGGTGCCAGCAGCTTCAAGCTGTTCTGTGACGGAAGCTCAATGTTCACACTCATTCTGTCTCCCAAAATGCCAAGCTTATGTATAAGCCTGCTGTCAGCCCCTGGAATAGCTTTTACATGTATATATCCAAAAAATTTGTATTCATTTCTCAAGAGCTCAAGCACCCGAATCATCCGCTCACAGGTGTAATCAGGATTTTTAAACACTCCGGAACTCAAAAAAAGTCCCTCTATATAATTACGGCGGTAAAAATTCATGGTCAAATCCGCCAGTTCACGCGGCGTAAATGAAGCTCTGGGCACATCATTTGAACGTCTATTTACGCAGTATTTGCAATCATAAACACAGACATTTGTCATCAAAACCTTTAAAAGTGAAATACATCTTCCATCTGCCGAAAAGCTGTGACATATTCCACAGGCCACAGAACTTCCAATTCCACCAGTACCTGCCCTTCTATTTACTCCACTGGAAGTACAGGCCACATCATATTTCGCCGCATCGGTGAGAATTTTCAATTTATCAAAAACATCCACAGAACCACTTCCATTCTTTTCTCCATATTATCATAGAACATATGTTCTGTAAAGTAATTTTTTCCACTTTCCCATCATATTTGCTTTAACAGCTGCCATTGCCAGAAATCCCATTTCCCTGGAAATAAAATGGGATCCACAATTGTCTTTATTCTACAATTACTGCTGCCCCGTCCGGTATAACAGTAACTTTTGCATTTTTCCCCAGAATATCATAGGCTTTGTTCAAGGCCTCTTTCACAGTATAGGCATGAAGCATGTGAATATTTTTTACAAGCTCTGAATCACACATATCCGTAACCAGAATCACAGTAAATTCACTCAGTATCCTGGCCAGCATCTGTGACCCCCATTGATCCGGCGTGGTATCTCTTCTAGAAAGCCTGGAGACTTTTTTCAGAAACTCTTGAGGTGATTTCACATTTGCCAAATTGTCATAAAATGCCTGTCCGCCATGGCCGTCATTACAAGCAGCCACCATTATGATCACACCGCCCTTTCTGCAAGTGGCTTCAGCAGCCACCATACCTTTGACAGACTGATATATATTTTGATCCAGAGGATATCCTCCATTAGTGGAAATAACTATGTCGGCCTCCACCCTTTTAACCCTGGAAAGCTTTCTGAAAAACTCACAGCCTTCTTCATGAGCCAGCCTGCTGTCACCTGCAAAGGCGTTTATTATTTTCTTGTTTTTATCCGTAACTACATTTATTATAAAAGCCAATTTTGCCTTTTTGGCAGCAGCTAACATATCCATATGAGTTGGATTATTTCGAAGGTTACCTGTTCTGGCATAAGGACTTGCTATAAATTCAGAACAATGATTGGACATAATGGTTTTTGCAGAGGATATTCCGGGAAGTATACTCTTTCTTCCTCCTGAAAAACCTGCAAAGAAATGAGATTTTATAAGTCCTTCCGCTATCAAAAGCTCGGTTTCAGCTGCTGTCTTATTTATCTCAAGATCCCATCCCGATGGAAAGGCAGCTATTTTAACCAATTTGCTTTTGTACCGTGAGTCATGCACTATTATATTTTCATTCTCAACTATTTCTTTACCAAACTTGTCTACGAGTTCCTCCCTGGTTGTAGCTCTGTGAAATCCCGTGGCAATTAAAATTTTAATGTCAATATTGGGATTTACCTTTCTTATTCTCCCTAAAAGTATTGGCATTATGATCTTACTGGGAAGGGGCCTTGTATGATCACTGCTTATTATAACCATATTATTTTTGCCTTTTACCAGCTCCTCCAGTTTTGGAGAACCTATTGGGTTATCAAGGGCTTTTTCAACTATTTCATCCTCTGTAAGTTTCACTTTAAAATCAACTGGCTTTGGTTCAAGTACTGCAGCAAGATTCCTGTCATCGATTTCAACTTCAACAGTTCTTTTACTATAAGGCAATTTTATTATCGGCATCAATAAATCTTCCTCTCTATAATTTAATAAAATCATATATTTAAAGTAATACATCCTTCAATACTAAAATATTGGTACTATGGTACTACCACTTATAAGTTAATTTTATCATATGTACTTAAATTTTTCTATCCCTGATATTTTATAACCTTCACATCATTTTCAAATACTATTTGGACAAGCATTAATATTTAGTTCATTTGAAATAAAATATTAACTTTTATAATCTAATGTGCTAAAATAACACATAAGGAGATTATCATAATAATTTCTTAATAACATTTATTAATTCAAAAGAGAGAATTAAGAAAGGGCGATTGTTATGGACAAGCAAAATAATATTTGTGCTTTTATCAACTGCAATATAATCGATGGAAAATTTGAGAAAGACATTGTAAAAGAAGGTGTAATATTAGTAGAAACTTCTGATGGTGCAGGTAAAATAAAATCTCTTGGAAATAAAGATGAAGTAAGTATCCCCAAGGATTGCAAAATTGTAGATTTAAAAGGTAAATATGTACTTCCAGGGATTATAAACGCCCATGTACATCTTTTTGGAGATGGAAATCCGAATTCACCGGAACAAGTTAAGAGAACTCCTGATGAAAATTTGGAATACATGAAATCTTCTCTTGGAAAACATTTAATTAAAGAAACCATGAAAAAAAATGCAATGGCAGCACTTCACGCCGGAGTAACCACTTTTCGAAGTGTAGGAGATCCCTTCTATTACGACTTAGAAGTAAGGGATGAAATAAAAAGCAGCAATGAAGTGGGACCTACAATGTTATGTGCAGGACCTATGATATGCATAACTGGAGGTCACGGATATAAATTTGTATCTGAAGCCATAGATTCACCTTGGGAAGGAAGAAAAAAGGTGAGAACCCATGTATACAATGGAACTGACCTGATAAAAATAGCCAATACGGGTGGAGTAACTGATTCCAAAAAAATAGGTGAAGCTGGAAGGGCAGAAATGACCTATGATGAAATTGCAGCCATAGCGATGAAGCACACAGAGCAGGCCTTCTTGTAGCAAGTCACTGTCAAAGTACCAAAGGATTAAAAGAGGCTCTAAGAGGCGGAGTAGATACCATAGAGCATGGTGCTGAAATGGATGACGAGGTAATATCCCTATTCAAGCACAATCCCAATTCTTTAAGAGGATATAGTTCTCTTACCCCTACATTCCTCACTATATATTATATAGCAAATCTCAGTACAGAATATACCAAGCTAACTGACGTACAACTTGCCAATGGAAAAATTATAGAAAAACGTATGATCTCAGGCTTCCAGACAGCACTCAAAGAGGGAATCAAACTGGCACTGGGTACTGATGCTGCTATGCCTTACGTAACTCATTACGGTACATGGAAAGAATTAAAGCTTGATGTCAAATATGGAGCTACAAATAAACAGGCCATAATGTATGCAACTAAATCCAACGCTGAAGTTTTAGGTATAGATAAAGAAGTTGGCACTCTGGAACCTGGAAAATTTGCAGATTTTATAGCAGTTGACGGAAATCCTGTTGAAGATTTGAATTACTTAGGCAATCCATACATGATAGTTAAAAATGGACAAGTTTTGGATAAAACAGATAAATATATCATACCTGAAGTCGAAAATATGATAAAAGGACTGGATAAGGAAATGTAGTTATAAAAATCAGCTATTTTAAGTGCCTAAAGTAAAATGAGTAGAGCTTATATCGAAGCTTTGCTCATTTTTTATTTATCCGGATTCTGCCATTTTGTTAATACTCCCTACTCCCAAAGTGGAAGATAGGCACTGCTGCACACCTAAATAAGGCCATTCTTAGGTTCACAGTGATTTGTTTATCAGCCTATCGGATAAATTCTTCTAAGAATCTCCAGATAAAGCGCATCTTCATAGAATCTACATATTAATTATGTATTATTAAATAGAAAATAATTATCAAATTTATAATATACCAAATAATTGGAAAAATTAATTATGTATAAGTGAGGGATAATGAATCATGTTAAAAATTGAAGATAAAGCTTTAAATTATGCTGGGGACAGAAATCTGTGTTTTGTAACATCTGTTAAAAATACATCAATAGACTGTGATTGCGGAAATGTCCATAATAATGTTAAAACTGTTAAAATTAAAGTTCTATTCGAAACCGAAGTAGCAGATAAAGAGCTGTATAATATTTATGAATATAAAGGCATAAAATTATTTGTATTAAAAACTTTAAACATCACAGGTGACATAGACATTTATCAAAAGCCAAAGGTTCTTTTCATGAGACCAAAATTCGGACTTAAAGGTATTACAGCCTGAAGGAAATACCCTCCATTTTCATAAATGCATCCCTAATGGAACAGGCAGCTTTTTCAGCTGCCTTAAAAATCTATGCTTAGTAATAGGAAGTTTTTTGTTTCAGATCAATTATCTAAATTGCTTTGATCTTTATAGGAGTATATTTTGCTGTACTAATTATCAAATATGTCCTTATTATAAGAGAAGTTGCACGGTTCACCATCACAATTTAAAGCTACATCGTCATATTCTCCTGCAAATATAACCTTTTTATCTATAACATCCTCATATAATCTTTCTTCAGCTTTAAAATCTCTTTCATTTTTCATAATTCATACCTCCATTTATTTAATAAGAATTAACATCTACTAATAATCTTTATCAACTAATTATTATTATAGCACAACTTACCAATTAGTCAATACTTTTTTAATATATTTTATTTATTTTCTAATTTATCATTTATCTGTTTGATTCTGTGTTTCCATACACTATACTGTATTATCCATATTGCAACGTACATTGCTAAAAATATGATGAAGCAACCTACAATTCCAGCAAATGTGTGTTCCAGCCAGTGTGAAAAGTAGGCAATGGAAACATTGTAATGGAAGTTATAATAAAATGCATAATTGATTGTTTGAGAAAACTCCAATCATCATTTTCCCATATTACAGAACCTGCACCCATAACAGCACTTAAAAGGCCTGACAGGGTAAACTGCAGGATGACTGCATTTATCTGAATACATTCTTCAAAACTCTTAAAGATTAGTTCTTATCAAATAATTTAGGATATATGTACAATATACATCCAATTATTACAGAAACTATAATACAATTAATCATATTACCCTTTAATTTAATGATTTGAAACCCTATAAAAAGTACCACAAATATAACAATAAAATTCATTACTCCAAGTAACCTTTCCTTTTTGATATAATCATCTCCTTATATATTGAAAATATTTTTATAGATTAATATCGGTTCCTTTTGCTTCCATCTTTATTAAATAATTTTCTTAAATATATTTCATCAATAACTATCATGACTACAGCACCTGTCAATAAAAATAATAGCTGTACCTTTCCGTTGTTAATACCCAGCGGTTGAATAATCGCCCAGATTCCTAAAATGCCATTAATACACCCAAATAACATCATACTAATTCCACCGCATTTTTGGGACACATTCCAGGTATCCTGATTTTTCATTGCAAAAGGTGTTCTATAACCATAAGTACTATTTATATTTTCCGGCGGATACTTAAATAAAATAAAACCAAATAGGATAGAAAATATACATACTCCCAAAGAAATCATATACCTGCCTCCAATCAAAATATCTATGCTTCTCCATAATCTTTAACAAAATATAAAAATCCTATTTTTGTAACTTTATAATTGATTATTACATTTCCTGTTTCTATATCATATAAGTTATTACCAGTAATAGTATAGATCATAGCATTTTCTTTATCTAGCTTACTTTTATCCATATTATATTGTCCCTTATTAATGTGTACAGTTCCCTTAAATGCTCTAATTGGATGCCCTGTTACAAATACATGAGTTCTAACAGATAAAAAAGGGGAAGAATGAATCAAGATAAATACTCCAATGATTATCAAAATGGCTATTGTTGTAATCTCTTTTTTTAAAAAATTCATTTTAATCTCCTTTTATATTTAAAATATTGTTACAATTTAATTTTAGCATATTTAAGGGTCACAGTAAAAATTTATGTGGCGCAGATTTTCCATCAATATGAATACTATTTCTTCTTGAACTTATACCTGTATCTTTTGGTATCCATGCTTTCAAATATCATATTGTCTACATTATTCTCTTGATTGTAAAAGAATTAACATTGATAAGGAATTAGCACCCACAGATGATTTAGAAAAAGAAATTATAACTATTTTATCTCATAAGAAAATTATTATAGTTAATCCTAATTCACCAATAGAGGCTTTCCCTGAATTAGAGGAAGATCCTTTTCCTATAATTTATTACATATACTATGTTAATTATTTTCTTAATATAGATTTTTCAAATAATAGTAAAGAGAAAATTATCAGTGATATAATAAATCCATCTGAATTTACTAAAAATAACAGTGAAGAAGCATTCAAAATTTGGAGAGACATTGCATTGTCCGAGTGTTTGGAATATCTTAATTTTCAAATGGATAGTGTAAGATTTGATTTTAACCCCGGTAAAAAAACAATAGCTGTATTTAATGACTTGCTTGATAATTTTTCGGTTTCACAAATTTATGGAATAATTTATAAAGCTATAACTAACGCCACTAAATTTTGTCAAGGAAGTGATATCTCAAAAAACAGGCAGCAAATTCAGTTATTGGTGGTTGTCAAAGATATGTGGAGAAAGCATTGCTAAATAAATGGGATTTAACAAAATATCATAAACTGAAAGATCTTCCTCAAACAATAATTAGTGAATTCTTTTTCAATAGAATAGTGAAGATAGGAAGTTTAGAATTTGATATGCCACCTATGATACTCTAATTCAAAAAAAATAAAGCCCCGTTTCTGGGGCAATAATTATTTCTATGTTTAAATTTTATGTCAATAAACCTATAGCATATATTTTTTGCCCCAGATGCATAATTCAGTTAATATATTTTCTAATGACCTTCCCCTATCAGTAGGTATGTATTCCACTTTAGGCGGAATTGTTGTATAGGGGATTCTTTCAATAAGGTTATCCATCTCGAGTTTTTTTAATTCCTGTGATAATATTTTATGGCTTATATTTGGAATAGACTTTTTTAATTGCCCATACCTTATTGGTTGTCTCTTTAATATATACCATAATATTATTGCTCTCCACTTACTGCCAATAACGGTCATAGAAAATCCTAGAGAACATTTGAAGTCTTTTTGTCTTTTTTCCTGATCTTTAAATTCTTCAATTTTAGTTTTATCCATTTTTTTATTCTTCTTTCTAAATAGTAAGTATATGATAAAAAAGTGAGTACTTGTACATACTGTCTAATAAAATTATAATTTACTTCGTAACAATACCTTATATATATTATAACTTATAAAATGCTTTATAAAAAGTTTAAAGGGGATGTTTTAATGGATAAAGTCAACGTTTATGAAAAATTAAATCTTTTTAATGAATACTGGAGTCCCAAAATTCTAGGCGAAATTAACGATTCCTATGTGAAGGTTGCTAAATTTAAGGGTGAGTTTTTATGGCATACTCATGAAAACGAAGATGAAATGTTTTATGTTCTAAAAGGATCATTGATTATTAAGTTTAAGGATAAGGATGTTACTTTAAATGAAGGAGAATTTCTCATTATTCCCAGAGGAAATGAACATATGCCTGTTGCTAAAGAAGAGGTTCATGTAATGCTAATTGAAGCAAAAACCACATTAAATACTGGAGACGTAAAAAATGAAAGAACAGTTGAGGAACTTGATAGAATTTAATGCAATCAATTTTCGTTTTATGACCTAAAAGAGTTGCCCCAGACCCAATTAATGGTCTGGGGCTAAAACTATTACGTTGGCTGTGCCGTATTAGTCGCCTCTTGCGCAGAAGCCGCAATACTCTGCATATCAGCAACCTTCTTTTTTAATTCTTCATTCTCTTGTTATAATTTTGTTTGGTACTATGTCAAGAAAAAGCACAAATTAAAATGGGAAAATTCTAAATAAGCCTATAAACTTTAACTTGCAATTGGTTCATTAAATTTTGCAGTCTTTCTATATACTTTTTCAAACTCGTTTGATGACATATAATTGCAGTGGCTGTGAATCCTTACAGTATTATAAAATGTTTCAATGTATTCAAACACAAGAATATATGCATGGCGGTAATTTTTAATTTTAAAACAATTTATCCACTCATGTTTTATAATTGCGTGGAAGGATTCAATACAGGCATTATCCCGTGGATATGCTTTTTTAGAATAACTAATTGAAGCAGCTTTTCTATATTCTTTTGACACATACTGTCTGACCCTGTCGCTGTGTATGATGACTGGATTTACAAGCTTTTTGTTTTTCTTAGCTTTATTAATTGTATCAATAACACAAGAAACCTCCAGAGTTTTTGAAAGTGTCCAGGCTATAATTTTTTGTGAGTATAAATCCATAATACTTGCAAGGTATACAAAACCTGCATTAGTCCAAAGATTGTAATATCTGTACACCATACTGCATTTGGTGCAATAGGGTTAAACTGCCCATTTAAAATGTTTTCCAGCTTACTGCTGAAATCAGAATTCTTTGTAGTAATAGTAAGGCTTTACATATTGAGCCTTAATTCCAAACTAAGGGGTTCTAATCCGGTTATTTGTATAAATACTATAATCCACACTATCACCCCATGTTTTAATACATTTATTATATGTATATAAACTTGCATTATACCTTAGTCTTCTAACTTATCCATGACTTCTTTCGGGAATACCCCCGTACCGCCCAATACATATGCATTTTTAAATCCACTAGATTTAATATAATCCTTCAAATCCCCCATATTAGAGCTGCCTGATACATCTGCGAGAAGTATTGGCGAATCTTTGCTAGCAGATAACACACTTCCTGTTATGGCATCTGGAAAATCTAATCCATTTACTACAGTGAAAACAGCATTTCCAAAGTCAAAAGCCTTTGCAATTGCTAAAGAAGTACCATATCTATCTTTACCAGCTATTCTTGCAGTATTTTCATCAGATAGACCGGTAAGTTGCTTAACCTCGTTTCTAACATTTTCACTTACAGAGCCAGTGCCACCAACAAAATAAATCTTTTCTGGCTTCTTATCCCCTATATATTTCTTAATATAATCTGCCAGTTTATCTTGTTTAGTTATCATTATAGGATATCCATTTTCTGCTGCAACAGGCGATATTGACAGTGCATCTGGGTAGTTATCCTCATTTGCTATAACTATTGGTGTCCCAACAGCAGGTTGTATTGTATCAACTATCTTACTTGCAGTTTCCTCTCTATTAGTACCAGCTAATCTTATGATATTATACCTATAACTAAACCTGTCCAGAAATTCCTGAGAAATTACACCATCACCACCAAGTACATATAAATTTCCGTCTGAATTAAGACACCTAGTTATATACTTAGTTATCTCCACCAAATCTTCCTCACTGTCTCCCAAAAGCAGTATCGGTGCATCTAGCTTCTTCGCTAAAGTTGCACCAGCAAGACTGTCTGGAAAATTCTTACCGCTGGCAACTATTATATTATCTACACTATTTGTTCCAGAGTATTCCTCTGCAATACTTACAGCTGTTTTATACCTATTATCACCTGCTAATCTGGTAAAGTTTATTGTACCGCCGACTGGCACATCTCCACTTTCCCCTGTATCTGAATTGCCACCTGGCGTACTATCTTCATAAGGACTATACACTGGATATTCCCCTTCTCCTGCAATACTTCCTGGTATAAATCCTTCCTCTGATGAATCTGAGTAGTTGTCTTTTGTAGGTTTTCTACTATGTGATAGTATAGGATTCAATTCATCATCAGAGTTATATATCATAAACCTCAAATACGGAAGCTCACCAGTGTCTGACTCATAGACAAACGAGCGGTTGCTAAATCCTTCAGCTACTTCTCCATCGACAAAAATTGCATATGAAACAACTCTCACACACTGCACATCACTGTTATGCTGAAGAAAATCTACATAAGTTGCATACATCCTTCGTACCTCATAGTACGTATCATAAACCTTTCCATTTGCAGTAAATTTATATCTATAAACTTTACCATCAAGGTTTAACTTTGACACATCTATAAACTTGTGCCTAACACTGGCAATTATATTATCTGAATAACTATCTGTATATTGCCAATTAACCTTATCGGTCAATAAATCACTGTCATCAGGCACCTCGATATAATTTGTTGGTTCAGTTCCAAGACCTGGTAATACGTTATCTGGCTCTGTTATGTCCGATGTTATCCATCCTGTGTTTGTCTTTTTAGGTGCTATCTGCGCATCAACATCTCCATTTGAAAGAGTAAATGCCTTCACAGTATTTCCACCTAGCATAAAACCATTTCCAGCACCAAACAGCATACTCCATAATATTCCAACCGACAGTAACATACTCATAATTTTTTTCCTATTCATTATAATCTCCCCCATCTATTTTTATCATTACGCTGAACCAAACTTGCCTATGTTGGATATTAAGCGTCTGTTTATAAATATATCTATTTAATCATCTGATGTCAAACTATCTATGTAATTATCTATATACTTAGAGCATTCTTTCTCTGTTGTATATCCCAAATCCAACAGTACACTATGATGCTCATACAGAAGTACACAATCTCCAACGTAATCTTTAATACACAGACTTCCCTTATAATCCTTCTCATATAGTTTTTTACATCGCTGATGAGCATCCTTTAGTGTTGTATTGTCATACCACCATTTAAGCAATAGGCTTACTCGACTATCTCCATTGTGCAGGGCAAACCCCACGCAAGTATTAAACTCTTCTGATGTCATCTTAATAAACTTATTTCTCCGATTGCCATTCACAACAAATCCTTTACTTGATACTAGAAGTTTAGATTATTATTCTGCCAAGTAATACTATACAGCTTTGATTACTTTCCATCCATAACACACTCATTAATTCTGGTTTACTTTATTCTACTAGTATGCTTAAATGCAATGGGTTACTATTTTTTGATGGTATGCCAACCAGTTATGGATTACTAATATTTCTTAGCTAATTATTTTAGTACATTATTCCGACTTGATTTTCTTTCCATTTACAACAAAACCTTACTAGATTATATAATATTACTAACGATATCCCCACAACTGAAACTACAGTACAATTCATATTCAATTTTGATGCTATAACTGTGACAAATACTACTACAGTTATCCTAAACAAGGGTCGTATAAATGGATTGGTAATCCCGAATTTTCTGTACTATCAATTATTATTTAATACATCTCATGTTAAGGTTCAACGAGTAATCTATTATCTGAAGTTAAAAATCTAAAGGATTTAAATACATCTCATGTTAAGGTTCAGCTATACCTCATAATTTATTTAAAGTAATACAAGCTATATTTAAATACATCTCATGTTAAGGTTCAGCAAGAAAATGTAAAAGGAATAAGCAACTCTGTATTAACATTTAAATACATCTCATGTTAAGGTTCAGCTGGAACAGAAAAATACAGTGCGGCATCATTACTTGCATTTAAATACATCTCATGTTAAGGTTCAGCTGTCTGTATATGTTCCTGCAATCTCTTTTTAGGCAATTTAAATACATCTCATGTTAAGGTTCAGCTTAGATTCATTTTTTGGGTATAATAGCACATATAAATTTAAATACATCTCATGTTAAGGTTCAGCTTTGTGGTTCAGATCGCAAAACGAATATTTTCTAGGATTTAAATACATCTCATGTTAAGGTTCAGCAATCATACTCTTAAAGTCTGTAATGGTCTTATCTTTTATTTAAATACATCTCATGTTAAGGTTCAGCTATAAAGCTGAAATAAACTCTATTTTAGATGAAATATTTAAATACATCTCATGTTAAGGTTCAGCTTGATAACAGTAAAATTAAAGATGATGCCAATATATTTAAATACATCTCATGTTAAGGTTCAGCTAGCCTTATCCGCATAGATATAATGGGTAAATTCACATTTAAATACATCTCATGTTAAGGTTCAGCCTTATAAAAGGATTGTTTTTATTCTGTGGATATAATTTAAATACATCTCATGTTAAGGTTCAGCGGATTTAGATGGGTCGGTCAAAACAAAGTATGAATAATTTAAATACATCTCATGTTAAGGTTCAGCAGAGTGTGAATAACTATATTCACACTCTTTAAACTAATTTAAATACATCTCATGTTAAGGTTCAGCGGTGGTGCAGATGAAAAAAATATTGTATATGACTAATTTAAATACATCTCATGTTAAGGTTCAGCTTAATTGAAATGGAAGGGGAACTTAGGGAGGAATTATTTAAATACATCTCATGTTAAGGTTCAGCTGAAAAAGGAATATGAGAACTACAAAACCGACCCTGATTTAAATACATCTCATGTTAAGGTTCAGCACAGAGGTGGTACAGAGAAGGAACGGCTTCCATAATTTAAATACATCTCATGTTAAGGTTCAGCCTTAAGGAAATTTTCTACCTTCTCCAGCGCACCCTATTTAAATACATCTCATGTTAAGGTTCAGCGAATTCCCAGATGGGCATGTTTGATGGAGGTGGCGCATTTAAATACATCTCATGTTAAGGTTCAGCAGGTAAATTATTCCTAGCCAGGCACAAAAGAAATAAATTTAAATACATCTCATGTTAAGGTTCAGCACAGCATTTACCTTTTCTCTAAACCATACATTTTTTATTTAAATACATCTCATGTTAAGGTTCAGCGAGATTTTATTCTCTCTCCTTTAAGGAGGGGATAATTATTTAAATACATCTCATGTTAAGGTTCAGCTAATTTTTGCAGTACAGAAGTATATCCTTATGAGGAATTTAAATACATCTCATGTTAAGGTTCAGCAAGTATAGGTTATTAGACAGAAAAAAGTTTCTTTAATTTAAATACATCTCATGTTAAGGTTCAGCGGGAAGATTTTATGGATAATCAAATGCAATTACTCAATTTAAATACATCTCATGTTAAGGTTCAGCCTTCCTGTATCCATTGCCCTACCTCCTAGTCGTCACATTTAAATACATCTCATGTTAAGGTTCAGCTAATGTAAAATAGCCATTCTCTATTTTTATTATATGCCTTAAAACCGCATAAATAAAGCATTTTCTTAAAAGTTTTCCAGTCATTTTTATTTTTTTAAAAGAAAATAAAAAAAGTGCCTCAATCCATTTCAATTCAACACATTGAAACACTTTTAAAATTCAACTTGGTTGGAAAAATCAGAGTATCAGATTTTCGGTATTATTTACATTTACTCCTAAAGTTTCTTCATCAAAACAGCTGTCATTTATAAGTTTTATTATTGTTACAAAATCTGTTCCCTCCACGATTTTGTTCAATTCACTTTTCAATTTTATCAATTTCGAAGGAGTTATAGCTCCCCTGAAAACAGAATTTTGATGGTGATGAAAATATTTCTTACATATTTTAAATATCTTGTTCACCCTTTTTTCATTTACATCATAAAATACAAAGGCGTAATTGAAATTAAAATTTTTCGCCATAAAGCACTGCCCCCAATTCTTACATCATATGCTTTAAGCTGAAAGGTCTAAAATTCTCGCCTTCCGCCAAATATTTTATAAGCTTGTATCCATCCAATCTTATAGCTGTCTTGTAGCTTATCTTTCTCTTGAGTTTTTTATGATCAAAAACACTTTCAAATCTCTGTTCAATAGCTTGTACAAACATTTTCTTTCCTTCTTCATTTAAAAGACAGTAATTGTACTTTTTATCAAAATGCCTTCCCACCTGAATCTGTTTCGTATTTACAAGTTCAAAAATTGTCCTGTAAACTATAGCAGGTTTGAAAACTTCAGACAAATCAAGGCTTAAGGAAAATCTACCTTCGGAAGGCTCATGCAGATAGCTTATGGTCTGATTCAAATGGGTATTGTAAATCTGAGATACGGTCTTTGAATATAAGATGGAATTTCCAAAGGATATAAGCGCATTTATAGGGTTATCCGGCGGCCTTTTCACTCTTTTATTGAGTATAAAATCCTCAGGAAGAATATATTTGAAATTCTCATAAAATCTCTGCCATATTTCACCTTCAATTCTCAATATCTGTTTTATGCCGAGATTATCATCTTCCATATATTCGGGAACCCTTTCTCTCATCCATTCAACGGTATCATACACTTCCTTTTTATCATGTCTGTAGTAATGATAAAGCACTTCACATATATTGTCAGCTATTCCCTGGACAAAAGTTTTTGCTATTTTGTTTCTGTTATTTAAAAATGCTTCTACTTGTTTTATGGTAACTTTGCCGCTTACCAGGGTTTCTTTAGGATAAAAGCTGCCACTGTAGTATCCATAATAATTGAAAAAGTGAATTACTATCCCTGCCTTTGCAGCAAAATCAAAGAACTTACTGTTTACCGTGATTTCATTCATGCAGTATATTTCCCTTGTGGATTCTATAGGCAAATAAAAATTTCCTTTTTCATTATGAAATAAAACAGAATTATCTTTTCTCTTGAGTTCACCCATACTCATCAAATACTTAGTGCCGCTGGCCATGAAATTTCACCCTCCTACAATCTATTCTAAATATAACAGTATTCATAATAGGCACACTTCCTGCATCCTTTTACTTTTTTAACTTTAGGAGGCATGTCCTCTTCAAACAATTTTTCCATATTTGAACTCAGCCCTTTTAGCTTCATTTCATTTTCCTCTGTAAGACTTACATATATTATCTTTTTATCCTGCTTATTTTTTTCCTGGAATTCAATTTTTCCCTCTCTATTAATTCCCTTACTTTTCAACAGACTGAGATAGAATAACACCTGCCACTTCACCGCTTCTATATCTGCATCAGATTTTTTTATCTCTACCAGATAATCTTTTGTGATTTTATCTATTTTCACATTGTCTATGGATATTTCTGCATTCTTTTTTCCTTCGGATTTTAATTCATGAATTATCTTTCCTATGTGAACATCCTCACTATTGTCCTCCATGTTGATCCTGCTTCCATGAAGCCAGCACTGCCTCTTGCAGTGAAAATAATAATTTATAAGCGTACCATTTATTTTCATAGAAATGGACCTCCTGTGTCTTGTTGATACTTACCAATATCAAATTTTTTACAACCAGTAGCTTCATCTTCTATCATGTAATCTTCTCCATTTTCTACATAAAACAAATTACCCATTCTATCCTCATATTTTTTAGGCTTATTATCATACTTATTTGAATAATCTACATAGCTATATGTAAAATAAGATATCTTCTGCGCAAATTCTGAAAGTTTTATAGTTCTTTCTGCATAACCTATTTCATCATTTTTATATAGTTTTTTGTATTCCTGCCAAAGTTCTTTTCCATCTATTGTGATACTTTCTCCATCTTCCTCTATTTCTAATGTATAAGCCAAAAATAATTGATAGTTACTTTCAGTAATAAGCTTTAATCTTTCATTTACAGTTTTAAAATTTAGACTCTGAACCTCTTTATCCAAAGATTTCATACTTTCTTCATTATTCTTATTTTTCTTTTCATTTAACCTTTGAAAGCATAAATTGTAAAATGCTTGAAAATCTTTATTTATTAAAAACTCTCTATATTCAATATTCATTAAATCCTTTTCCAGCCTGTAATCTTCTCTATATATTGTTTCTGATTTATCATAATTAAAGAAATATGCTATGCAATTTTTTCTTTGACATGATCTATTTATTCTGCCTAAAAACTGTTCTTCACCATCTAATAAAGATATATCTTTAAACCCTACATCCATGTCTATATCCACTCCTGCTTCTATTACCTGCGTAGCCACAACAATAACATCCTTTAAAACGAGCTCTCCCTTTTTACCCAATTTACAATCATCACTATATTTTGCGTTTATTTCAGCTAATATTTTCTTCCTATAATAATTACTGTCATCACCAGTTATTTCAACTATTCTTTTTTCAATATATGCTTCTCTTAATGTATTATAAAAATCTCTAGCAGTAGTTTTTTTAATAAATTCTATAAGAATTCTAGATTGCTTCCTTTCTGTTACTACTTCGTTAATTTTATTTAATATATTTTCTTTTATTTCATTTCTGTCTTTTAATCCACAATCTAATAATTCAAAATTTAAAAGTACTCTATTTTTAAATAACTTATTGTTATAATATTTATCTTTACATGTTATAAGCTCATAAAAATTTGATTTTACATCTTTTATAAGGTTATCCAGTTTAGGTAAAGTTGCAGACATTATTATTATTTTCATGTTAAGATATTTTCCATAGGTATCCATAAGCTTTATAATTTCTGGCCAAATACTATTTCTATAGCTTTGAATTTCATCTAAAATAATTACACTATTACATAAGTGCACTAAAGGCAAGTTGCTCTCCCTTCCTAATCCAAATAAATAATTAAAAAAATTTACATGAGTAGTTAGGATAACAGGATACTGCAGCATCTGTCTATTAAGTAAATCTTCTTTATAATCTTTCATACCATCTTCATCATTTTGGGTAGTTATTATTGGTGTTATAGAGTTTATAACTGCTATTTTAAACTTTTCACTAAATATGTTATATAGAGTTATTTTAGTTTGCTCAACTAATGTATTGAAAGGAAAAATATAAAATATTTTATTAATATTAGGCTCTGACTTTATAATATTTAAAGCTAAATTAATAGATGTGTTTGTCTTTCCGCTTCCTGTTGGTGCTTCTAAATAAAATATATTATTATTATTTACAACCTGCTCTTTTAATAAACTTTTCTCTGCTTCTAAAAACATATCTGTTCTTAATGCATTTATAGGTATATCATTGAAATAATTTTTATCCTTTTTATATTTCTCTATCCCCTTATATATATTTGTGTTTTTATAAATTTCAAATATCTCTTCTACGTTGTTTATATAATTAAAATTTGGTTCTTTACTAGTTTCATAATAACTAGTAGCATAAAAGTCACAAGTAACAATAGCGGAATAAAGCAATTTAACTAAAATGTATATTTCATAAGGTGAATGCCCATCTCCATATCTATTACTATTGTTAAGTAATTTCATATTAAAATTTTCAATTAAATCCTTTGAATTTTTATAATATCTTATATAACTCACTTTATCCTTTACTCTATTATATACATTTTCCAAGGTATCATAAAAATCAACCTTTTCTAAATCATCTAAATAGGTATGATGCCTTGATATTACATAGGCAAAAGAAAACAATATATGTCTTAAGAATCCTTGAACACCATCTATTCCATCCTCATCTATTTCGTTTATTTTATTTATATACATATGTACAAATAATAAAGCTCCTAATTGTGAATGTTTTGTATCTAAACCATCTTCCTTATCATCAAATTCTAATTTATTATTCATTTTTACATATTGGAAGGCTGGATTTATTTTACCTATGTCATGAAAATACAGGGCATCTACAAATAATTCTTTTATAAAATCACAGCACTTTTCATTAAGCTTTTGTCCATCAAACTCTACATTTACAAGTATATTATAAATTACATTATCTACATTTTTTTCATCACATAACTTATTAAAAAAATATAATGTTCTATCTAAATGTTGCACTAAAAGTTCTGGTATTTTTACATTATCTTCATCTCTATGAGCATATAGCTTTTCTAAGTTTTCTATAACATCTGACGCATTAATCATAATTCTCCCTCCATTTCTTTCAGAAATTTTATTAAATCCAATTTTGTTTTATTAAAGGCACCATGAAAACATAGTACCTTTAATAAACTGCAATATATTCTATACTGAATTTAACTAAAACAATAATTATTTGTTTTTAACAAATTTCATTGCAGTATATATTTCCTAAATAAAAGCTAAAATTTTATCCTGTGACCTATATATAATCTGAGAATTATTATAACTCTTAAGCTTGTGATTGGTTAAAACTACTTCTTTAAACTCATAAAAGTTTTTATTTTCACTTAAAGCATAAGGAATAAATTCTCTAAAAAAATATGGTTCCTCACCATCACAGGTACCTCTCCCAAGTTCTATATCACTAGAGCTAAATAAAGAATCTATATAATTCACCTTTAAAGCTTCAGATAGTGTAACTACCCTACCATTTTCTATTTGTGCTGAATGATCATTTTTGCCTAAGTACGGTATGTATTCACATTTTCTATTTAGAATATAATCCTTAAACTTTTTAAAAATTTTATCATCAATAGAATTATCATCAAGAATATATATGTCCCAGCTTGGATTTTCAAGCCACTGTTCTCTTACAACTAAATTACCACCATCTTCTTTGGATGCATATCCAACACTATTATTAAATACTTGAATTTTCTTTACAAAATACCCTCTGTATCCTTTAGGAACTATAGATACTTTTAAGTTATTAAGTTTTTCATAGAACTCAGGATACTTCATTTCCTGTTTTTGTTGAATATATCCGCCAAGTCCTATAATAGCACCTAGTATGCCAAATAACGCTATTTTATGAACATTATTATAAGTAAAATAAGTATTTACATTAACATCTGGTTTTTTGAAAAAAGCTGTTCTTCCTTTTAAAGTAAATGCTACCGCTTTCACTATCTCACCTCACCTATAACACCACATTTTAAAATACTTTTTATTTTATTTCATTTTTTGAAAATATATTAAACTTTTTGGCAATTTTTATATCTGGCTTAACTTCTGAAGTATATGGATTATAGTATATTTCTACATTTTTAATTTCTTTTAATATAGCCTCATCTTTTAATAATTCTAATCTACTTAAATCTATTACATTCTTATCTCCATTATAAAAATCAATATATCTATCTAAATTAGGTAAATAAGCATTAGACTCCTCATTTAACTCTATAAATAAAGCAAATTCATTTTCACAGCCTGCTTTACTGCAAGTATTCAATGCAGTAGCACCTACTAAGGCACCTTCTTTAAAAATGTCATAAGCTTCTTTTGTATATCCTTCAAATCCATCTACCATACCTATGTAATCATCATAATTTTTAGGATTTACAGAAAAAGAATAGTAATAATGAGCCTCATTACTTAAAATTTGTTTTCCTAAACTTGAAGCACCTGCATTATCTTTTTTAGAATTTCTAAAAGGAGATAGTATGTCCTGTACTTCTGTATTGGTTCCTTCATATTTATTGAACCCTTGTGCTATTTGAACTACTCCCATTAAACTTACATTTTGATCAGCTACAGCAAAGGTTGCTCCAAAATTCATTACATCTTCAGCAGAAAATAAATTTTTTAATACTTCTTTAGATGATGTTTTCTTGCCAACAACACTTCCAAATAATTCTGCATACCTTTCGTTTAAATCTTTAGGCTGCATTTTTCCTTTTTTTTCATCTTTAGCTTTTTCGTCAATTTTGTATGACTTGAAAAACAATACCTTTTTGCCTATGTTATTCATATACCTCCTAATAGAGTATTTTACAGCCTTATCACTACCAAAAATATCTCCATCACTGGTTGATTTGGGCCTTCCTGTAAAATCCGCATTCCAATTAGCCATTACACTGGATATGCCTATAACTCCATAAACCCTACTTCTCATTTTCATTTAAACCGCCTCCTCCTTTTTTGTATGAAAAATATTATTTGATAAAATTATTTGATAAAAGCCCTGCTAAAAGAATATCCTTCATATCTCCTTCAATTTTTGCTTGTGTATCATATCCCATAACCATAGACATTGCATTTTTAAACTTTACATTAATAGTTAAAATTGCATGCTTATACGTTTCAAAAGCTTCTTCTAATCTTCTTTTTAATTGTTTGGAATTTTTACAAAGTAAAATAGGTTCAAATATACCAAAATTTTTATCACTAGCTTCAGATTTATCTATTATATAATAAGCTAACTGGCCTGCCACAAAGTAAAACTCCTCATCACTCTCGCAAACTACTAATTCCTTGCTTTCTAACTTACTTTTACTTTTATCCAAAAGCCTTTTAATATTGTCACTCAATTTTTCAACCTCCCCAGATTTAAAATATTTAAGCAGTGATAACCTTAAATTATAAGTCTTTGCAATTTTAGCAATATCAGTTCCCTTTACTGTCTTTTTTAGCTGAGCCTCAATTAAATCCATAGTTAATTTATTAATAATCTTCTTAAAGGATAAATCCACACCTTTAGAAAAGTAATCGTGCATTGCATCTCTACTGTACATAAATAAGACCTTCATAGTTGGTGTAAATTCATTTGTACTTATGTCTGGCTCATAATCTTTTAAGTACTTATCAGCTAATTTTTTATTATTAAATAGATACTCACATAGCAACTTTTTAAGTAAAAATAGACTATTTATAGAATCATAATTAATCTTAATTTTACCCTTACTCTTGTCCTTGTAATCTACATACTCATTAAGCTGTAATATATTATCAAACTGAAAATTTATTCTAGGCTGTTTGAAAGGAATATAATCAAAATCATCTATGGTCATTTTATTTTTGACAAGTGTTAAATAAACACTAAAATATGATCTATCTTCTGTATATACCTTGTCCCCATTAAATTTATAATCATAATTTATTTTTATTTCTTTATTCAATCCTTGAAGCCTAAGCCAATTGAACAAAGTTTGAGTAACTTTAATATCTTCTACAGTACTTATCATGGGAATTTTACATTTCATACTTTTTAAAATTAGATATGGTTTATTATCATTAGTTGTCATATTTATTGAAGGTAAGCCATATATCTGGTCATTTATAAGTGTATTATACTTATTAACATTGAATATTCTTGGAATAGTGTAAATATCACTTTCTTTTTTGTAAATATCTATATCTGTATTAAAAAATAATTTTACATATCCAGTAAATTCATTACTTTTACTAAATTCTTTTAATAATTTAATGAGCACATCTAAATTACCTAAAATATATTCAAAGTGAGCTTTAATAGAATTTTTTCTTTCATTACTTCTCATATAATCAACAAGAAAAGGAAAATGTTTTTTAACTAAATCTTCTTTACTATTTTTCTTTGGTTTTTCTGGAATCATTTCAGTAAATCTGCCTTCAGGTATACTTAAATCTTTATAATACGCTTTCAAATAATTTTTAAAAATATCTGTTGATACTTCACACTTTCCAGATAGTCCAGGAAAATACTCTCTTTTCACAAATAAGGTCATATAGTTAGTTGAATGTATAGTTCTGCCCGTTTTAGCAGCTCCTATAACTTTATTAGTATCAATCATATAACTACAGTAGTCCCTTGAATTAAACCAATCGTATAAATCTTTCTTCTTTATTACATCCTGCTGTTTTTTATTATCAATAATAATATAATTTTCTTCACATATTGAAATAGGATTATTTATATCTAATTTTATATATACTCCATCTTTCATGGTGTAATTTTCTAAAACCAGCTTATCATTATCTAAAATAGCAGTCTTAAGCTCCTTTGTCATATCTTTAAGCATTAGTTTCATCTCCTTTTATAAGTAATTAGCATGACAAAAGCCAGCTCCAACAGAACTTCCTTTCTCGCCAAGACCCATACCTAAAGCTATAAAGGCTAACTGCTGAGATTTTTCATCTTCATTTATTGTTATTTTGAATTTATTCCCTAACAAATGAATATTTTTGTATTTAAAGCTTATAGGTTTTTTATTAATTACATCTACTCTCTGAATAAAACTTTGTTTTATTCCAATAGCCTCTCCATAAATATCTTTAAATTTTTTTTCTAAATTATCCTGAAAACGTTTTTGTAAAAGCATTAAATCCCCATCCTTTAAAAGCCAAGGTTTACTGTCTACAGTTACAATAGCAGCAGTCTTTGTATATAGTTCTGTAATAAATCTTTGTTTTATTCTTCTTTCCTCAACTGCAACAATTTTAAAATCGTTATTTTTAGTTAAGGATAAAAACCTCTTTATGTCTCTAATAAAGCCACTGTTGAAACTTCTTATATTAAAGACATAAATTCTTCCTTTTTCATAAACTTTTGATTTTTCCAAGGGATAAAAATTATCATATACATATTTAAACTCTTTTTTCTCATGTATTTCTTTTAAGGTATCTTTTAAAAGCATAGTACTGCTTATAATATTTCCTATAAATTCTCCACTTTCATTAAAAGGTATGTCTTTATTTAAAAATGTCGTAATAGTTAATTGGAAAAAATTCATGATCAAAGTCAACCCTCCCCTGTAAATTACTAGGCATATTTATCTCATCTATTTCCATAATCGCCCTCATTCATTTATATATTATTACATATTACAAGAATTTAATTTCCATATATGTTATTATTCGATTAATTTATAGCAATTCCTTCAAATATCAAGGATTTTTTAGAAAAATACAAAAAAATGATAAAAATTTAGATGCATCTCATGTTAAGGTTCACCGGAGAAAGCTGAACAGATAAAAACAAAATCCGACTAATTTAAATACATCTCATATTAGGATTCAACGTTTTATAGTGACTTTGCCTCTTATCAGGGTTTGTTTATGATAAAAACTGCCGCTGTAGTATCCATAGTAATTAAAAAAATGAATTACTATTCCGGCCTTAGCAGCAAAATCAAGGAATTTGCTGTTTACCGTGATTTCATTCATGCAGTATATTTCCCTTGTGGATTCTATAGGAATATAAAAATTTTCCTTTTTATTGTGAAATAAAACAGAATTGTTTTTTCTCTTGAGTTCACCCATACTCCTCAAATACTTAGTGCGGCTGGCCATGAAATTTTACCCTTCTACAATCTATTCTAAATATAACAGTATTCATAATAAGCATACTTCCTGCATTCCTTTACTTTTTTGACTTTAGGAGGCATGTCCTCTTTAAACAATTTTTCTATATTTGAGCTTAGCTCTTTTAGCTTCATTTCATTTTCTTCTGTAAGGCTCACATATATTATCTTTTTATCCTGCTTGTTTTTCTCCTGGAATTCGATTTTTTTCTCTCTATCAATTCCCTTGTTTTTCAACAGGCTGAGATAAAACAACACCTGCCATTTGGTTCAGTTATTTTAGGTTCTTCTTTAAATCCAGTCAAATATATAATTAAGAGTTAACTTCTTCATATTCAATTATTGTATCAGTCAAATTACCTGATTTCAAATCATTATAAAACTGCTCAAATATTATTTTCTGTTCTTCTGTTGTCCCATATTTCAATATTCTATTTCCTTTTTCATCAAAAGTAGTTGCTCCTATAAGTTCTTTTGGCATAGGTATCATTTTCAAAGCTTCTCTGTTTTCAAAAATAATTTAGACATTTTTCTATTACTAAACAGTCTTAGGTTCTTCACCAGAATTACTTCTACTGATTGTTTTAATTACCTATCTTATATAAAAGATAATATCAATATTATAAATACTTCTTCCCTCTCTCAACTATTCTATCTTTAAGTTCATTCAAGGCATCTACATATTTGTCTTTTATATTTTCACTAATTTCTACGGCATTACTTTCACTATACATATGTGATGTAGAATTTCTGTCCTTAAGCATATTTATCCATAATTTTTCATTTTTAATTAATCCTGACGAAAATGCTTCTCTCAGTACAGATTTAGGAGAGTTTAATCCTATTAGTCCCTCATCTTCAAAAACCTCTTTCAAGGTTTTCCAGGCCAATTCAAATGTAAACTCAAATCTCTGAATTAATCCATCCCTTAAGAGTTCATTTTTCCCATCATATTGCAGCAGTCCCTCCTCCAATTTGTGCAATGCCTTAATAAAGTTATTTAATTTATTATCATAGGGCTTCATATATTACAACACCATCTCTTTCAATATTTTCAATCAATTTTTTGTCCGTATTGCTGTTTACAAACACAATATCCAATTTTAACAATGTATCCATGTCATCCAGCTCAAAATACATTTTGCCCTCATCCTGAAAATTTTCATCACAATATACAGCCAAATCTATATCACTGGTTTTTTTATTATCACCTCTAGCCCTGGAACCAAATAGGACAATTTTATTAACTTTATACTTCATGCCAATTTTTGAAATTGCTTTTATTATATTCATATCCAAATTAATCACCATGCAAATACACTCCTGTTAGTTTTCTTTACTATAAATAGTACATAATAAAAAAGTTGTCCATTTTACTGATATTTATTCAATAATATCATATCTACCTGCAATATATTTTTTTCGCAATCTACTAAATAGGCACTATCCTGCACCCAATGTCTATAGGTCCTGCATAATACATTGAACTGGTCACAATGGCATCAACTCCGGTTTTTGCATATTCCACAATATTACTTTCATTAATTCCTCCAGCAGCCAAAATTGTGATAGAAGGGTCGATGTCTCTAATAATATGTACATGTGACTTTAGTTCATTCCAGGAAATTTTATCAAATTGAATACCATCGATGCCATTCCTACAAAGTTGAACAGCCTGATTTAAATTTTCCACCTCTACTATTATCTTTTTCTCACAGGCTCTGGCCTTAACATTTTTTAATATTTTAATTAGTCCTTCAACACCGCCTAAAAAATTCAAGTGCTGCTTAAAAATCAATATGGTTTCTGACAATCCCAGTCTATGTGGAAATCCGCCCCCTGCAATAACCGCCTTTACAGACAATTCCTTTGTCCCAGGAATAACCTTTCTTGTAGCAGTAACCTGTACATTGGGATTTACACGAGAAACCTTCTCCACTAATTTTTTTGTTTTTGTAGCAATACCTGAACTGTACTCAAGAATATTTTGAGAAACTTTCCACGCCATATGTAAATCTTCAGAGTTCCCCTCACCTTCAAGAAAAATTTGATCTTTCTCTATTATACTGCCTGAACTACAGGTTTTGATTACATCTATATTTAACCCATTCAATATTTTTACAACTTCTTCCATACCGCAGGCAACAGCACTTTCTCTTGAGAAAAATTGTATTCTACCCTTCTGACCGTTAATTCCTAAAGCTAAAGTTGTCAAATCAATATAAGGAACATCTTCTTTTATAAATCTATCAATAAGTTCTTCTGAAACATACATTCATAAAATCTCCCCTTATTTACAATTCATTTTTATATATGCTAAGAATAAATTCTTCTCCTGACTCCTGCAAAAGCGGTTCTCTTGCACCTTTATCCTTCATTGTTTTAATTATCATGGGAATTCCTCTTCCCAATTGATCTATATATCTCATATTTTCCATATATTTTACTAAAAATGGGTTTCGGGCATAAGATACCCCTATCTTCATTTTTTCAATGGTAACAGTATTAGGCAGTTTTCCCGGGCTATGAAACTCAATACGATCATCAAACATAAAAATTCTTATCTTGGAGCCTAAAATGCTGTAATTTCTATGTACAAGAGCATTTACAATAGCTTCTCGAAGTACCAGTACGGGATATTCTTCTCTTTCTTGCCTTCTCAACTGATTAATAGTTGAAGGATTCTTCATATTGTTTTTTAATATAACCAACATCTGCTCTGCTATATCCTGTAACCTGCCGCAAACAATCTTTTTATCTATAAGCTCATCTGTTATTTCATTTCCACGGAAATGTGCAAAGCTAATGCCATTTTGAGGCATAATATTATCTGCATTCTTTCCAAATATCAGCAAGCCACCTACAGAACACATAGCTTTCCCCTCTACTTCTTTCAATATATCTGCATTGATCAATATTCTCTCTAAACTTTTTTTGTCTTCTTCATATAAATCAAAAGTATTGTACTTTAAAAAATAATCTCTTACTATGTCCAGATTTAAATCTTTTACAGAAGTATCATAAACTGGTGATATATCAAAATGAATACTTCCATTAGCTTCAAACAATCGCATTAGTTCCTCTCTTGATGCTATTCGTTTTGTAGTTCCCACTCTTATATAATATTTATGATCAACTGTATAATAAGGTTTATTCAATCCTTTAGGAATATTAACTACTGATATCCTTAATCCATCTAATTCCACACTCTCATAAACAGGAATTATATTAGGTATGCAATTATTTCTGCACACATTCATAACTTTCTCTTCTATGTTTTTATCAGTTATTCCCTTTATTTTACCGTCATCAGATACACCTATTAATATTGTCCCGCCTTCACTATTAGCAAAAGCTACAATTTCTTCCGCCAATTCTTTCGCCTTTATGCCTTCCTCTTTAAATTCTATATATGAATTTTCTCCATTTTCAATTATATTTAACAATTCAACTCTATTCATGACAAAATCCATCCTTACTCAAAACATATTTTAGACATTAGCTATGAATTAATTATATCATATTTATTTTTACATTTATTCATAATATTAGAAATAGCATGATTTATTATACATCTCATGTTAATGTTCAGCCAATGTAAAACAGTCATTTTTATTCATAATTTGTTAATTATTTTCATGGTAATTTGGTCAAACTTTCTTTTAATTTTAAACATTCCTCACAGGTACTCTAAAATCAATATCCTCTTTGGCATAAAATGTATATGCTAATTAAGTTTCAATTCCTTATAGGTACTCTAAAATTTAACAGCCTCTCACCTGAAGCAGGATCTGCATTAAAGTTTCAATTCCTTATAGGTAATATAAAATTTGTTTATCTGCTGAACTAACACCTCCTTTACCCTGGTTTCAATTCCTTATAGGTAATCTAAAATTCTTTTGCAAGCGCATCAACATCAATGGATTTTTCTGGTTTCAATTCCTTATAGGTAATCTAAAATATCAGCACCCCAAATTTCAAACGGTTCAATGTATGAGTTTCAATTCCTTATAGGTAATCTAAAATTAAAGACAGGTAAAGCTTTTGTGATAGATGACATTAGTTTCAATTCCTTATAGGTAATCTAAAATTTAATCTCGCTAAAATCGAATGGAACACTATTTGAGAGTTTCAATTCCTTATAGGTAATCTAAAATTCTTTTTACCTTGATGAATTCCTGCGTATATACATTGTTTCAATTCCTTATAGGTAATCTAAAATTAAGAGAGGTTATGACAACTATGACAAGAATTTTAAGTTTCAATTCCTTATAGGTAATCTAAAATCGTTGTAGCATCCGCAACTTTTAGTATTACCATTAATGTTTCAATTCCTCATAGGTAATCTAAAATCATATAGTTTTATATATAATATAGCTATATAGCTAACTAGTTTCAATTCCTCATAGGTAATCTAAAATCACCCTTTCTGGCAATATACTCCAAGGACCTGAAGCCAGTTTCAATTCCTCATAGGTAATCTAAAATCTGTTGCTTCTTGCCTCTGATGCCGGATCATTAACGTTTCAATTCCTCATAGGTAATCTAAAATCCAAGAGTAAGTGGGCAGGATTCAAGTTTAGACGAAAGTTTCAATTCCTCATAGGTAATCTAAAATCGATGCATCATGGTTGTTTGTGCCCGATGTACCATCTGTGTTTCAATTCCTCATAGGTAATCTAAAATCCAAGTTTCTGGAAATGTCTATTTAAATAGGAGGAATGGTTTCAATTCCTCATAGGTAATCTAAAATCATGTCCAAAGGCATTTCTAAACAGTGAGTATGAAAAGTTTCAATTCCTCATAGGTAATCTAAAATCAAAAATGCATCCATGTAGACCTGTTATTATAGCAGAGTTTCAATTCCTCATAGGTAATCTAAAATCCTAAAATGGGAGAAGAAGCAGAGAACAAATTTAATAGTTTCAATTCCTCATAGGTAATCTAAAATCCATTTAGCAGATTGTCAATTTGCTTTTTTATCTCACTGTTTCAATTCCTCATAGGTAATCTAAAATCGCTTATATTTCTATTTAACTCTATAGCATCTTTAATGTTTCAATTCCTCATAGGTAATCTAAAATCTTTATATTGGTAAGCATCTTATCTTTAGCCTTACGAGTTTCAATTCCTCATAGGTAATCTAAAATCTTTTTCTTAGCCTATCCACGTTTTCTACACATTTCAGTTTCAATTCCTCATAGGTAATCTAAAATCCATATACGCCATTCTTGTCTTTTTTCCACTGCTTGGTTTCAATTCCTCATAGGTAATCTAAAATCTGCAGCGAATCCTATAGTATTGATTATAGGAGCAAGTTTCAATTCCTCATAGGTAATCTAAAATCCTATATAATCCTTTAATCTGAGCAAAGCTGTTGCATGTTTCAATTCCTCATAGGTAATCTAAAATCTGCAGTACACCAAAAGAATGGGCATGAGTTGGATAGTTTCAATTCCTCATAGGTAATCTAAAATCCTATCAAATAAAGCATACATCAGCTTGTCCAAAATTGCAATATCCAGGAAAATCTCTGGAAGAATTTCAAAAACCAATCTCAAGCCGCCAATTAACTGCAGGCATAAAAATTGTCGACCCCCGGTAATTTTTACTCTATTCAGGGTCGACGACGTAAAATTCAAGGTAATCCTAAAATGTTTTTGAAAATTAAGCAAGTTATTTTATAAAAATATATCCTGTTGATTTTTCGACACTCCAAGAACCTCTCTATTAGAATATTTAGTGCTTTTAAAAGTATATATTATCACTGAATCCTCACTGCTTACCATGATGTCAGAAAGCTGACACTTTAATTTCTTTAAATTAGCCATGCTTATGTCTCCTTCAAAAACGGAATTTTGAACCCAGGTTAAATATTTTCTGCATGTTTTAAGAGCACGGCCTACGCGCTTTTCTCCAAAATCATAGACAAGTATTACAAACACCAATTACCACCTCGCAACAAAACCACTATATGGCTCATCTTCAGTTATATATTTTTGAAGTTTATACAATTCAAGCCTTATTATACGTTTGTAGCTGACAGTAGTTCCTATTTTAGGGTGCTTTATTGTTGTTAAAAGTTTATTGTTGTACTCCTCTATAAATTTTTTTCTTCCTTTATCATTCAACATTATACCATTAAAATCAGATTCAAAATCTTTTTCCGTCAGCTCATTCCTGTTGAGAATGGTGAAGATAGTTCTATCCACTATTATGGGCTTGAATATTTCAGATATATCAAGATTAAGTGAAAAACGCCTCATATTTGTTGAGTGAAGGTATCCTATCCTTGGATCCAGCTGGGTTTGGTATATTTCACCTAAAACAGTAGTGTACATTATGGAGTTTCCAAAGCTTATCAGTGCATTTATCTTGTCCCTTGGAGGACGCTTGCTTCTGACTTTAAAGGCAAATTCCGGATTCTTTATTATTTTAGAAAAACATCCATAATATTCCTGCCTCATGTTGCCCTCAACTGCCATGAGTTCTTCTATAGTCCGGCAATTTTCCATAAACTTTTTCTTTTCTGCTATATCCTTGAGTTCTGGTTCAACATCCACACCCCTGCTGTTATAATACTTCAAAATTACAATTATGTTTTCCGCTGCAGTCTCTATTATCATCCTGGCTATTTTAAGCCTCTTTTCATAATCAAGGTAATTTTCAGCCTGCTTCAATATTACATATCCGGAGTTTAAATGCTCTCTTGGGTAGAAAGTTCCAGTATAATATCCATAATAATTAAAAAAATGTATACATATTTCTTTTTGGGATGCAAAATCAAGAAATTTCTTATTTAAATTGATTTCACCAAACACCCAGATATTATTTAGTTCCTCCACGGGCAAATATTTTTTCTTTCCACCTGTTTCAAAAAACACGGTATTGTCTTTTCTCTTTAAATCCCCATCATTAAAAATATAAATATCCTTTTTCATCTCTGCCTCCTATGAATAACAATATTCCCTATAAGCACAATTCCTGCAAAACCGTATCTTCTCAGCAGAAGGAGGATGTTCAAGTGCACATATCTTTTCTATATCCAGGCACATTTTTTGAAGGCGTTCCCGGGATTCATCAGTAAGGTTTACTTCTGTCCTCTTTTTCTCCTCAGGATATAGCAAAACCCCTTTTGCCTCTATTCCGGCTTCTTTTAACTGATTTAGATAATACATAAGCTGCCATTTTGAGGCCTCAGCATATTTAGAAGTTTTCTTTGTCTCCCCAATTGTTATCTGATTTTTGGATCTGAAAAGCACATCGAATTTAACGTTCCCAAAGCTGATTTCCTTGCTGTTTCTCTTATATGTACGTTCATGTATAAAACGGCCTATGTCTATATTTTCATCCTGCTGATCAGGCACTATGGCCCTTGACATAAGCCATACCTCCCGCTTGCACACATTGTAGTACCAAAGCATGGTTCCATTGACCATACAAAAACACCTCTTTTAAAAAATATATGCATTATTATTTTCACTTTTATATCCTGTATTTTTATCATAGTATTGATCAATTTGATCTCTAGGAATCCAAAATAAATTGGATTCAGCTCCACCTCTTGCCTTAAATTCAATAGGTCTATTATCCTTAATCCTTGTTAATCTAACCTGTATAATATAATCGCTCAATTTACTATTAATCAATTTAAGGAGCGCTTTTTTTTCATAAAAACTTATATGTTTTCTGTATCTATCTGCTAAATTTTCATCTATATCAATATTTCTTAAATCATAATCAATTTTATCATTGGAATTCAAAACTGCCTCATAAGCATCTGCAACCTTAGAAGCTTTTGCATCATTCTCAACAAATACATCCACTACATCTTCTAGTTTATCTATCAGTCTAAATTCTTCAATAACATCAAAATTTAATCTCAATATTCCTTTATCCCATATAGTTTTTGATTCCTTATAAAATCCATCCTCCTTCAATTCCATATCATAATATTCTTCTGTTAATTCACCATACTTATCTTCATGAATTTCAGGATATTTTTTTAAAATACCTTTTGTTAATTTCAAATTCATTAATTGGTATACATAGTCATTATCATTCTCAAGCTGTACAATATATAAAGGGCAATATTCTGTTTTTTCATCTTCCCTATTTATTCTGCCTGCAGTTTGTATTATTGAACATATAGGGGCAAAATCTCTAAACCCCATATCAAAATCCAAATTGACACCTGCTTCTATAGTTTGCGTTGATACCAAAATAAGAGGAACTTTACTTTTTAATTTTTTCTTTAGTAAACCAATAACTTTTTTTCTTTGTTGTGGAATAATATTGGTGGACAAATAATATACTTCTGTGTTTATTCCAAGATCCTTAATTTTTCCTTTCAATTTGTTATATACTTCTATACTTCTTTTTATTGTATTCACAACAATCAAAACTGATTTTTTATTATCCCATTTTTCAAACATCAAAGATACAAATTCATCATTAGTCAATTTTTTGCTCAATAAAGGAATAAGTTTAGTTCTATGCAAATTATGGAAATAATCCTTATAGTCATGGAGTAATTGAATCGAATTGTCAATTGTAGATTCATCCTTTAAAATTAATTTGCTGAATTCAAGAATTTTAGGCTGAGTTGCAGTCATCAGTATAAATTTTGTACCATAGTATTGATTCATCTTTTTAAGAACTGCCCCAATCAGCGGCATATATTTTTCCGGAACTGCCTGAATTTCATCAAGTATTATAATACTTCCTGACATTTTATTTAACTTCTTAAGCGGTTTATTTTTACCTGTAAATATGGATTGAAAAAATTGAACAAATGTTGTAAGTATAACGTCTCCATCCCATGCTTCTACATCAAGCAACGCTCTATCAAGGGACATATTTTTATTATTTACGCTTTTGATATTTGAAAAATCCGAAAGTCTATGATGAATAATCAATTTGAGTTCGTTATTAAAAACATTCTTATATTCTATTTTATTTTGCTCAATAATGTTTATAAACGGAATTGCAGATATAATTCTTGGATTATAATTCATGATCTTATTTATTCTTTTCTGAAGTATAAGTGCACATTCAAGTGATGACAAGGTTTTGCCTATTCCAGTTGGTGCGGTAATAAAGAAAAATCCTGTATTGACTATTTGAGTATCTGAAAGATTATTTATTACATTAATCATCGTTTTTCTTGATTTGTTTCTTTTATCATTTAAATCAATTTTACCTCTATTAGCAGGCTTTGAATTTATATATTTTTCAACTTTATCAGGAGAAACCCTCTTAACTTTATCAATATTAATCTGCGAGGAATTTATTTTGTCATTATCAATCAATACAGAAAAAATATATATTATAAAGAAGAACAAATAATCTTTCTCAAATCTTCCTTGATTTACAAGAGTAGGTATTCTGGTAAACAGTCTGTCTTTCTTTAATTTTTCAATTTCAAAATGTTTATCTTTTATTTCGTTCTCCAAATTACTATCTTTTAATATTTGAATTTTATTTTTAAACAAATTATCTCTTTCAGTCAGTAAATTATCCCATACACTATTTTCACGACTGATGCTAAATAAACTATGGTCAACTTTTAAAGCTTCATGATGAAGTCTGACCACAACATAGCATAAAAATTTTAAAATTTCTTCCTCAGTTGAATTATTATTGCTACCTAAAACTTTATCTTTTAAAAAAAGATAAATTATACACGCGGAAACAGGTGCATGACTCCTAAACCTGGAATCTTCACCCTTAATAAGATAATCCTGAAAATAGTTTGTATACTTTCCCATATCATGCAAATATCCTATCCAATAGCACAGATCTTTCATTTTGTTATTGGAAATGACATCAAAATTTACTGTTGGAGGTATCTGATATTTCGATAATTCAGCAACAGATTTCAAATGTTCATTTAATAACTGTTTTGTATCTTTATTTTTATCATAATGAGCATAGTATTCCACTTTATCACTTCCAATCAATTTATCCATACAATTGAAGTACCATTGTTTAATTCTATAGACTGGTTTATTTTTACTTTCACAGCTGTACCATTTAAATTTACTAAAACATCGTTCAACCCATTTTGAGTTATCTCCCTGTTATTATCAAATTCAGCAGGAATTTTTTCCTTAATCAGCTGCAATGGCTCATCTATTTCATCATCAATTATTAACTCCAGTTTTCTATTCATCGGAATAATTGAATTCATCATTTTTATTCCTTCTCCATGCTGCTCCCCCTCAAAAATGCCACAGGGCTCTATCCATCCAAGATTAAAAGCAGTTCCCAATCCCAAGGATATTCCCTTGCTCAAATATATAGGCTCATTGCATCTGCATATGTCTACTATTTTTTTCATTATGAAATCATCTTTATGATGAACCCATATTTGATAGCATAAGCAATTATCTCTTATATTTTGAGGTACAATAAACTCAAGATTTGTCTGACTGTGATTCTCTTGACTTCCATTAAAATCGTTTTTTCCTTTAATCATAAGATAATTTAATTTCTGCATAACTTTTTTCAACGGGCTGCAAATAGCAATTGCAATATCACATTTATCTAAAGAAAAATCCTGATAATAAGTATCCCTTTCATAGCCAAGCAAACCTGCTATAATTCCTGTTACAGTTGTTCTCGGAGGTATACAGTAGGATAAAGCAGTTGAATTTGAATAATATTTTCTGAAATGAGCCATTTTTCCCTTTAAGTAAAAAGAAAATATTTTCATAACATCACTCACCCACGTTCTTTATAGGGGATAATAAATCTACATCTTCAAATTTGGGAACATTTATAAAATTACTTTTATCTGCAATTGGGTTAATCCAACCTACCACATTCTTTATATATCCCCTGCTTTTTAAAAGATCAATTACATTGGAAAGCCCACCAAAATCTACTTTTAAATCATTCAATGATCTTATAGGCCTATTTTTTTCATCATAAGTTGTCTTTATAAACCTTCTTAAATCTCCAAGATACCCATCAAATTCAGGTTTGTATACTACTTCAAAATAAAATAATGGAAATTGGCCCTGTTTACTATCCGTTTTATTGGCCATGATGCTCTGAACAATTGCTTTTCTGAATATGTCCAGATCTTCAACTGTCATACCTGTCTTCTTTGCACTGTATTTATTTACTGTACCATAATGAGCTACAAGGGCATAATATATCTTATATTTATTTCCAAATGTAGAATTATCATTATTCATTATTGAAGTTATACTATTAGATTTAACAAGTTCCACGGGATGAAGCGAGTATCCCCAATTCATCTGTATAGGTCCTGTATACGTTTTATTTACATTTTTAACTGCCATAGCACTTCCAAAAAGTCTTATATCAATCAATTCTCTTTTAACTATTTCTGTTAAAAAAATATCATTAAACTTGGATAATTCCTTTTTTTTCTTTTTATCATCCGCTGCTTTTTCATAATTTTCTTTAAAATTTTCATCAGGATACTCTAATGCATTCCATGTCTTTTTTATTTCATCATTCTCCATGAAAAGCCTCTGAATTTTATCATCATCACCAAACCATTTATTCCTAATATGTTCAAACATCGTATCCATATCAACATTTTTATTATCGATCAAATCAATAAATATAGAAAATCCTTTATTTTTAAGGAAATCTCTAATATCCCTTTTCCTTCTTGCATCACTCACAAGCAGCGTATTTGTTTCATAATCCATCCTTGGCTTATTCTCCTGATCAGGATCTCCGTTACAATTGGAAAATATTCCCTCAAATCCAAATAAAAAATCACTGTTACACTTAATAACCATAATTATTTTCCCTCACTTTCATTATCCTTTAATTCTTTATTTTGTTTTTTTATATTACCTACCATGTAAGAATATCCCGCCATAATATAAAACACATTGGCCTGATCGCTCAATGCCCAATTTTTTTTATCTAAATCCAACACCCCGGAATATAAATGAAATCTATTCATATATGCTTCATTAAATATGTCTAATGCATTATACTGGTTTAATCTTTCAACAACATCATTATATAATCTGTAAATCTCTGGGCACTTCATGCCCTGAAATTGTATTTTCTTAAGTATGGGTTTGGTCTTATGCCCACGTTTCCACTGCTCATAGGCTACTTTATTAATCAATATACCTAAATAAAATAATGCTTTCGCCTCATTTGAAAACTTTCGTGAAGACAAGAATTCTTCAATTTCATTTATCGATTTATTAACATCATCTGACATGGTATTTATAGTACCCATTTCATCCCTCTCCTCTCCGTTAAAAACTTCTCTATTTAATAATTTCAATTCCTGTAATGATTTAAAAAATGCAATATACTTCATAGTGATATTTTGAATAAAATAATCTTTTGAATCAATTCGTTTATAATACTGTAATTTCATATTCCTATAATTATCCATTAATTTCTTATCTAGCTGCTTACAGCCCTTTTCCATAGCTTCATTTGCATATGAATATATATTTTCGCTGTCTATTATCTCACCGCACAAGATTGATTTATACAAGTCCAAAACTCGTCCAATATTTATCTGATTATGCTTTTTATCTTCACGTACAGGAATTATTCTATATACATCACTTATATGCATAATATTAGTTTTTTCTCCATATCTGAGTGAATTATCACCTAACGATTGAATTATCTTTTCAATTCTGAGTGTTGGTACATCTTCTATAGTTTCAATTACATCAATTGAATTTCCATCTGTCCTATATACTATAAAATTAACGCTGTAAAATTTAACATCATCAAATACACTTGAATCATCAGTAGTCTTAATGAAATCCTCAGCTTCTGTACCATTAAACAGTAAATCCACCTTATTTTTTAGTGTATAAATCTTTTCATAATCAAAATTGTTATCTATCCCCTCAGGCAAAATAAATGCAGATTCACCTGCAAGTTTTCCAACAAATTTTTGATTTATAATATTAGCACCAGACATCAATTTTTTATAACAACTCTGACAAAATGAATAATTATCATCATGGTTGAAATTTTTATTTATCTGAGAATAATTTTTAGTGGTTATAGTAAATACTTTGTTTATGTTCACCCTTGTAAATTTTCCTGAATATTCAGAATTTACATTTGCTTCATTCTTACCACAAATATAACAAATTTTACTTTTACTATTTTTTTTACTGGAATCACAATCTCCAAGATTTAAAGCAATTTTAACAAGTTTTAAATAATCTTTATGCTGTGAAATAATTATTTCATTTTTATCTTTAACAATAATAGGAACAATCATAGCAAATTTATTTTTTTTATTATTATTGTCTATAAATTCTCTAACGAAATTATCAAAACTTATCTTCTTTTTATCAATAAATAAATTTTTCTGCTCTAAAACAATATCTTTATCCTCATACCCTTTAATCTTATTTAAGTTTACACTTCCATAGCCCTTTTTATTTTCAATTTTAATCAAATTTCTTTTCTCAAGAAGTTTTAATAATTCAGCTAGTTCACATTTTCCCATATCATATTTATTAAGACAGCCATATAAATCACTAAAACTACTTCCTAAAAGATAATTTAAACTTTTTATATCCCTGGTCATATAAAATTGTGCAGCAGCTGCAGAATTATTTTTAAAGTAATAATATTTATAGCATGATTCTTCAGTATATGGCTCTTTAACGTCAAAATATATATCGTTATCATTAATGTCAAATATTAGATAAACTACAAAGGGATTATCACCATCTTTTATACTAATCTTTTTAACTATAGAAGAATATTCATTTTGATTTCCATCTTCACAACTTGAACCTATATAAGCTGTTAAAAAAGGTATATTCATTGATCTCACCTACAACACTTAATTTTTATAAAAATACGTTATAAACAAAATATTTAGTGATATTAACTAAATTTATTTTCCTATATTAATTATTCTATCCTATTATTCAAAATCCTTCATAAATATATCTAATATTACAAATTATTTAAAATGTTTTCCCAATCAAAAAAACTTCTGGGAAAATATTTTCTCAGAAGTTTTTTTGCAAAGGAATTATTTCAACTTACTTATATATCTTTCCTTATTAATAACTTCAATCAAGGTGAGGCCAATACACCAAATTCCATCATTAAAACTATAAGTTCTTTCATTAGTCTCGCTCATAACTTCATCATTAGCAAATTCATTATATTTTTCATCTAAATCCTTTATAATATCATCAGATTTTTTAATATTCTTCTTCAACCACTTTCTAGCAACTTTTCTATCAGTGCAATCCGTATCTTCAAGAAATTTTTTAAACTTATCAATTAAATATTGATGACCTTCATTATGAACTAACAACCATTTACAATCTGAATAATTTTCCTGATTTGCTTCTTTGCTTTCCTCTTTATGTATAATTTCAAGTCTTCTACACTGTTCAATCAAAAAATTTCTATTCATTAGCTACCCCACTTTTCTAAAAAGCAGCAAAATAATCCCTCTCAAATTTATCTAAATAATATTTTTTATCCCCATAATTATTTATCACATATTCTATATAATCACACACTTTAATATAATCTGCCTCATATAAATTTCTTCCTTCTTTTATAGTCTTGAACTGAAGAGTAATTGGTGCTTTCTTCAAATTTATAGTGTCAATATTCTCTACTTTAAGTATATCTGTAATATCACAGGCAAATTTCATTTCCTCCATATCATCTATATCTTTATCAAAAAGTATAGCAAAATCAATGTCACTATCTTCTCTTTGATATTTAGTTCCGTAAGAGCCTACTATCCATACTCCTAAAATATCAGGCTGCTTAATAAAATACTTTTTTAAGTTTTTTATTTTGTCTTCTATATTCAGCAAATTAACACCTCCAATTCTCAATATATTTTTTTGAATTAAATTAAAGGCTGATATTTTTAACTATCGTTTTAATAAAAGCTTCAAGATCCCTTAAATTATTTTGAATTATCTCATAGATCATCCCATTGTTAATATCAAAATACATATGAACAATTCTATTCCTAAACTTTGCCATAGCAAAATAAGTATTTATATATTTTCTTTCAATAATACCCCGCTCTGCAAGTATTTTAAAACTTTCCTTATTAGTTTCCGGCCTTCCCCACCTGTTTCTAGCTATTATATGATTACTTATATCAATCATTGCCTCAATTGTCACCTGTAATAAATATTTGGCACTATCTACATTCCTAAAATCTTTTACAAATATATCTCTATCAATTTTTCGCAGTCTATTTAATTTTTCCAGGTTATCCTGCATAAACATTATCCTTTGTTTTACTTTAGGTAAATCGATATTATTAATCATAAATTATCCCCTTAATTCATCTCAATTGAACAATTATACAAATCAGAATATTTTTAACTATATTATACCATATAAAAACTTATCAAATACAGCTGTATATCTATAAAAAATATCTGTAGGAAAAAATAAATCCATAACTATAGCAGCCTGAATTCTTCAGGTTTATATCCCTGATCTCCTTTTAAAACTCCGTCAATTTCATCAATCAATTTTTGTTTGTCTTGAGAAAGAGTTCCCCTAAGAGCGACATAATTGGAAGCATGGTTGCTTCTAAAGACACAATTGCTTATATCAATGTCTTTAATAAGTTCTCTGGTTTCAAGCATAACTTCTCTGGGGTTTAAAAGTTCAAATTTTCCACTTCTCATGTCTCTGCACAGTTCTGTTTCATCCTCAACCATAAGAGTCAACAGCCCCACATAGTCAGGCTGCATTGAATTTATAACTTTTGCCGATTCCACTGCGTTTTCCTTCCAATATTTCTTTCCACCTATTCCAGAGATAAAAGTAGCTGAAAGTTTTATGCCGCTGTTTTTAATTTTTTTGCCCGCCTCTATTATCTGCCTGGAATCAACTCCCTTTTTTATTTTCCTTAATATTTCATCATTTCCGCTTTCTACACCCATATATATCATTTTAAGTCCCAAATCTTTCAGCTCTGTCATTTCATCCTGAGATTTTGCCAATACATCCCCAGGAGCAGCATAGGTTGAAACCCTATTACATTCCGGGAAAATCAATTTTATCTTAAGCAATATATCTCTTAAATTTTTCATTGGAAGTACAAGTGCATCTCCATCAGCCAAAAATATTCTATCTACATGTCCATATACTTCTTTAGCCTCTTCCAGCTCCCTGTATATTTCCTTCATATTCCTTATCCTGAACTTCTTCCCTTTGTACATATTACAAAAGGTGCACTTATTGTGTGCACAGCCTATAGTAACTTGAATTATAAAACTTCCGGCCTCACTAGGAGGTCTATATACAATACCTTCATATTCCACGGTAGCCCCTCCTGTCTATAAAATACTAAATTATCAGTTATATTGTAACACTCAGAATTATATTTTTCAGTACTTCGGAAAAATTAAAAATATCAAGCTATACGCTCAGTATTTTCAATAGCTTGAGTAAATCCACAAAAATAAAAGCACCTACTATCATTAGATGGTTAAAAAATTCAGTACAGATACAAGTTTCATTTTCCAAAATACTGAAATGGAAAGCTCAAAGCTGAATCCAGCAATTCTTCATCTCTAAGTACATTTAACCCAATAGTTTTCTATTTGTCATAGAATGTACATATGTTATGAAAATCCAATATATCAATATATATTCATGGTTAAAATTTATGTTATAATGATTATTAAGAGAATAGAAGTGTTTTTAGTTAGTCACCCTCCAGATTTTATCTCTCCAACCATTGAAGTCGTTGCGGTTAATCTGACAGCAGAGGGGGTGACATATATGAATGCTGAAGTTTTAATTACTGGCATAGTATGTGGTACGGCAATAATTATATTCGGAATTTTTGCTGTACTTGCACATTCAAAAGAAAAAGCTATTCTAAAATACAAGAATAGCTCTAAAAACAGTAATAAAGAATTTTTTATCAATATAAATAATGATAAAAATTCAGATTCTAAAAAATTAAGATGAACTCTCACAAAGCACATCTTAATTAAATACTAAAGATACAATCAACTAAAAACCATAACGGCTTCTTACATATATTATAACACATTGTACTAAAAGTTAAACATAAAAATTAAAACTAAGAAGGTATTGGTTTATGCACGAAAAGAGAATTAAAATGTTAGAAAAATATATACCTATTCTTTGTAATACTGTACTCTTGTTAAATGTCATATTTATATTTCTATGCATAATTCATGGTAAAAATCAATTTACTCCATTATTTACATTTCTTTTTTTCTTTAATTTGATGTGGTATGCATTGTTCGAATATATTAAATTATCATAATAAGATAATATATTCAAACCCATCTTCTTTAAAAATGGCACCAATTCAAAAATAGAGTTAGTAACACCCACTAGAGTACCACCTATGGCTAGAATATCGGTTACATATGTAACTTGAATTTTTCCATTTTAAAAAAGAACCCTGGATTTGTTCAAAACTCTTAATAATTTAACTTCTATTAATTAATAGATAATTTTTTTACTGCTTCATTTTCATTGGAAACAAAAAATATATGATTCCCTTTATTACTTTCATATATAAAATCTTTTAATGATTTACTTGAATAGCAGGTAAAATCACCAATAATAGCGAATTTTATATGGTAATTAACAAACTTTTGCAATATTTCTCCAGCAAGGTGGGTACTCAATTTAAAAAAATCTTCCGTAATAGCTTCTTTATTTAAAGCAATTCTATAACATTCTGATTCATATGAAACAGTTGCTATAAAATCCAAAGTTGATTGAATATCTTTTATTAATATATCATTACTATGAATAATTGCAATTGATTTACCATTTTTCTGAACTATTTTAGTATCCATAACTTCATCTACCTTTCAATAGTACCTTTTGGAAAACATATTAACATATCAGTACAATAAAATAAAGGCAAAATAAAAAAACTATCTCTAATTCTTTAGTACCATCATCCCAATCTCAAATTTATCATCTTCGCATATCTGTAATTATAATTCGTATTAGGACTAATTGGATTTTTATTTATATAAAAAGTTCTAGATAACGTAGTAGTAATAAATTCATTTATGCTTGCTGGGCTATTATCATTCGTTTTTCCAGGCTCTAAAACATTTGAAAGGCTATAAAAACTGGAATACCAAGTCAACCATTTACTTGCTTAATTTCAATTCCTCATAGGTAATCTAAAATCCCATCTGCTTTACTCCCATTGCTGTAAACATCATCTAATTTCAATTCCTTATAGGTAATCTAAAATCTATATATACATTAATGAAACTTTTAAAGTCTATTTTAGTTTCAATTCCTTATAGGTAATCTAAAATCTAGTCCCATTTTTACAGCTCCTCTACTTTACACAGTATGTTTCAATTCCTTATAGGTAATCTAAAATCTGTGTCTTTGATTGAGAACCTGTAGGAACATTTCCTGGTTTCAATTCCTTATAGGTAATCTAAAATCACAATTGGTATCGTAACATCTGAAAGCCCTCTAACAAGTTTCAATTCCTTATAGGTAATCTAAAATCTATTATATAAGAGATTTGAAATTGCCAGACAAATGTAGTTTCAATTCCTTATAGGTAATCTAAAATCACAGATGTTATACCGGGTATGGTTACTGGCATCTCTGGTTTCAATTCCTTATAGGTAATCTAAAATCACAATTACAGATAATGTTTTGCAGGCTTTATTCTATGGTTTCAATTCCTTATAGGTAATCTAAAATCTTCAAATTACCACCTCCTAGAATACATCCCTATATTGTTTCAATTCCTTATAGGTAATCTAAAATCTTCTTGCCAGAAGGCAACTAAAACTATATTACCTGTAGGTTTCAATTCCTTATAGGTAATCTAAAATCTGCAATTCCAAAGAAGACAAGTACCGTTGGAGATGGGGTTTCAATTCCTTATAGGTAATCTAAAATCCCAGATCTTTAAAAAATGGTTTGGGGCACAATAAAGGTTTCAATTCCTTATAGGTAATCTAAAATCATCTATGTGAGCAAATAAAAAATTTAGTTAATACCCTGTTTCAATTCCTTATAGGTAATCTAAAATCAAATCAACTTAATATCATACAGAGATATGTAAAAAAAGTTTCAATTCCTTATAGGTAATCTAAAATCTCCATTTTTAATCGTACCATCTGGCATTGCCATTGTAGTTTCAATTCCTTATAGGTAATCTAAAATCATCTCCTTTTTTAGTCGCTTACCGTGACAGATACCGGTTTCAATTCCTTATAGGTAATCTAAAATCGATATACAGAGAGATATGTATAGTGCATTTCTTAGTTTCAATTCCTTATAGGTAATCTAAAATCAATAAAATGGTAAGGAGCTTCCTAATAGAACAAGGGGGTTTCAATTCCTTATAGGTAATCTAAAATCACCCTCTACAGTTTCATATATATTAGCTGCCATAATTGTTTCAATTCCTTATAGGTAATCTAAAATCATAAATTACCGATATCTTTTTGTAACATGCCTTTGTTAGTTTCAATTCCTTATAGGTAATCTAAAATCAAAAGGCGTAGAGGACTTCTTAACTAGCCAAGGCATGTTTCAATTCCTTATAGGTAATCTAAAATCGAATATTTAAGAAGGAATATGAGATTTTATATAGAAAAGTTTCAATTCCTTATAGGTAATCTAAAATCTGCCAGTATTTTTTGACGGCAAAAATACGTCAAAAATGTTTCAATTCCTTATAGGTAATCTAAAATCTATTCGCAAGTCCTTGGAAGCCCTGTGCCATCTTCAGTTTCAATTCCTTATAGGTAATCTAAAATCGCAGGGATGATTTTCCTATAGAAATACAATGGAAAGGTTTCAATTCCTTATAGGTAATCTAAAATCGAAATATTAAGTTTTTCCTGGATTTCTTTTTCCGTAGTTTCAATTCCTTATAGGTAATCTAAAATCCATCTGCCCAGCAACTAGGCATACTAAATTCTCTAGTTTCAATTCCTTATAGGTAATCTAAAATCTTTGTTTTGCGAATTAATCCTTCATCATCTTATTCACGTTTCAATTCCTTATAGGTAATCTAAAATCCCATCGAGTATAGAATACATCAGCTTATCCAAAATTGCAATATACAGCAAAATCTCTGGAGGAATTTCAAAATCCAATCTCAGACCGCCAATTAACTGGGAACATAAAAATTGTCGACCCCCGGTAATTTTTGCTCTATTCAGGGTCGACATTAAAGTATCAAATAATAAATCACTAAATCACTCCACGGATATCTTAAAAATGTAAAACACATCTGCATTAAACCAATTTGCACCCTCAGCTTTTTTATGATAAATGCACTTGCAAATATCTCTATTCCAGTTTCAAAACCTGCATACAATATTTATAATGGCTTCTTAAATAAATCGTATTTCAACCAGATCACCTTGAAACTCATGTATGCACTTATTATATTTGCTTGTTCATAAAATAATTATGAACTTATTTTTCATATTTATATACCTTTTTTGCTATTTTTATTCTTCTATTTTTTTAATTGATCTTCTAAAGAATTATTCAAGCATGAACTACTATCAAACTTATTTCTATCATGATGTTCAAGATTATTATTTTTGTTACATATATGTTTCTTCTCATTATCCCATTGAATTTTTCTATCATGATCTACATCAACTCTATCCAAACCAATATTTTTATTTGGAGTAAATTTACTATTTCAGTATATCTCGAAGTTTTTCAGGATCTGGAAGGGGTTTAAGCATATTGAATTCATTACTTTTAGATCTATCAGGATAAAATTTAATCTTCATATATCTGGCTTCATTTTCATGATTTTTATCTACAACCAGAGTCTTTAAAATTATAAAGTCTTTAACTGCTGCCTGCAAATCTATATCAATATTAAATCTTTCTTTAAAACTTTTCTTATATTCATCTATAAGAACTTCTCTATTCTCTTTTCTATAATAGTCAGCAGTCATTGAGGAATATTTTTTATGTATATCTTCCGTTTTTATATTTATATTTTCAACTTTTACCCTTCCAAATCCATAGGGTTTTCCATAGCCTATAGTTTCATACGCACCACCTTTAACTTTGAGTGCCCATGAGATAAGTCCCAGCTCTTCTCTGGTAAGGTTGTTAAAATATATTTTTCCTTTAAATACCGTTTTGGGAGAAAGAGGTCTAATGTATACAGAAACATTTTCACTAACCTTCCCATTTACATTTTCATTTGCATTCGCAACAGTATCATCGATAGTATCATTATCTCTATTTAAATATTCTTTTATTCCACGTATCTGCGAATCGGAATCATTGTAATTTTTAATTTTCATAGGTTCTTTCCCGCTTATAATATCCTGTTTCAAATATGATGGATAAGAACTTGCATGGGGCTCACCTGCAACAAGTCTATATTCTCCACAAAGTTTAGGTGATTCACTCGCGCAAACTACATCTTCAAAGCTCAACCTTCCTTTGTAATTACGTTTCTCTTTGCCCCTTTCAGTAAAACCAAAAAGTGCATCTACATAGCTAAAACCGCTTTTATCTTTATACCCTTCAGGCATTAAATCCTTTATCGAATAATCATAAGGTATTCTAAGATAGGGACTGAATCCAAAATATAATTTATCAAATTTATTATTATCTTTATTAAATTTTCCATAATAAAATATTGGTTTACCTGAATTTCTGCCTTCTTTATCAGGTAAAAAGAAATATGTTTTATCTTTTTTCTTGTCTATTTTACCGGGATCTCTCTGCTTTTTAGTTCTCAGTAAATCATTTTTATAAAAATCTATAAATTTAAACCCCCCATTATCTCTGGATATTCCAATCTTATCCGGGCTATCAAAATCAGGCTCAGGAATTACATAGTGGGCCAGTTTCCCCTGGATAAACTCTGAACTCATCAAATAGCCTTGATTTTTATATTCCCCCGGTTTACCTATCTTAGATACAGTGCGGACACCTTTTATTTCAAAAGATATTTTCACATAATAAGGTTTATATTCATCATTTCTATTTTTCAAAAGCTGTTTTTTATTTTGGTTGGGTCTATATCCCTGAGATTTATATTTGGCCTTGTTTCTTATAAGATCGAGAATTTCAGAATTATACATATAGTCTTCACCCACATCAGGATGTATACTTCTCAAATACTGTTCGCTTATTACAAAATAGGAAAGATCATTATTGCCTACTTTTTTGGATGGTACAAGCACATATTTGTCTCTTGAATCTTTATAGATATATCCACCATTTATTTTTCTAGGCATAGACGTGCTTTCTCCATTAACTACTTTTGCACCTATAGAAAGTCTATTTTTATAATTTTCTCTGTCTTTTCCCTTTCCAAAAGATCTGAAATAAAACCTGTCATTTTCTATAAAATCTTCAAGGCTGCTCAAGCTCAAAAATGCAGTATTGTTCCTCAATATTCCTCTGATTGTATTTCCAGGTATTACATATTTGTTCTGAGGATTCTTGAAGGGAGTTATGACTTTTCCTTGATTTCTTTCACTGGAACCCACAATCAATGGAGTTTCATTAACTATTTCATATTCTATATAACCATTTAAGTAAGACTCATTTAAAATATCATGACCTGGTAGATCTTTATAAGTTTTATAAGGAAACACACACTTATTAGGAAGTGATACAAAATTATATGGAGCTACACTATGATCTCTTATAATGCTATAATTTCTATTCCCCATAATTACGCCTCCTTCAATAATTCACATGGCTTTAAGTAGAAAACATAAGCTTGTCCATCTTCATCAAAATTAATATATTTTTTAACTTTTAACTTATTGTAATTATTTTCTATATTTTGTCTTAAGTAAAAATTTTCATCAATAAAAAGTTCTTTTTCTCCATTATCAATAAATATATTCCCGCTAATTTTATTATCCATCATTCTTACATCAACCTCAGTATTTTTGTTAAAAAATCTTGCCTCAATAATATTGTCAAAATCAATATTTAATTTATCAACAGTATCATATTTTACGGAATCAAAATTATATATTATTCCATATTTAATCTCAAGAATATTATAAAATTTCTTATCGGATAAAACAGCTTCAATTCCTGCATCTGCATTGTAATTTTTATTATTTATAGTTACAAATTTTTTAATGTTCTCTCTCGTGAGCTCTTTTAAAGTTACATTGGCTTCCATTTTTTACTCCTCCCCAAGTACAGATATATAGTCATCAATTTTATTTATCTCTGCTTTCTTATCTTTCATATTCCATTTAAACAGCAGATTATTTTCATTAAATATATTAAGCTGCTGGCCTTTAATTCTACCTCTACCTGTGCTTTGGCCGCTTCCAATACCTAATTCTCCCCTGGCAATATCTCTAAACACGAGGGCAATAAGCCCAACTGCCTCATCTTTTTCACATTTCTTATCAAGTTTTAGTTTTCCAGAAATTCTCACTTTCCCCATTACAGGCTCCTCACTCATCTTTGATCCCTTAAGGACTCCTCCAGTAAATCTGTCCATTTTTATCTTGCTATAAGTTGATTTTTTTACATCCTCTATTTTAGAATCATAAGCTGTAAATCTCGATGGAAGTTTTTTTTCTGAGCCACCTTCAGAACCAAATATCTTTTCTATATCATTTTCTTTTCCATAAAATTTCAATATTTTTTCACCCTGACTTCTTATGATTCCCTTAAGTGAAGTCCCTGGAATAACACATTCCCCTTTTTTATTTTTAAATTGTTCATCATCCGGCCTAGTATAGTCAAGTGACGAATTTTCCTTTACAAGCAGGGGAGTTTCAATTTCTCCTTCAAGTTCATATTTTACAAATACGCTGCTCTTCAAATTTTCAGAAGGCAGTTTTCCAATATCAGCCGATACATATTCCTTAGAATTTTTAAGATACATAAATAGATCTTCTTTATTTGTAAAATCATAATTAACTTCTTTTACAAAATTTATTTTAAATATCCCGGATCCACCTGTTTTATAAGAGCCCAATGCTATATATCCCTTATTTATTGCCGACAGTGCAATATATATATTTTTGCCATATCTTTCAGCTTGATCCTTGTTGTCGCCATAGATTTCCATACACAATTTGAATTTATGGCCCTCACATATATATTCTCTTTCAAATTTTGCCTTATTTTTTGATGCACCTGAAAATCTATCAATACATACACCTGATCTCACTTCTATGCCCAATAAATTTGCACAGGAATCATAGATAAATATTTTACTCAGACTATTATCACCTGATTCTTTACTCTTTCCAAACATATCTTCTACATCTTCAGCACCAATCGAAGAGAGGTAACTTCTAATTGCCCCTGCAAGCATTGTTCCGTGCAAATACACACTATTTTCTTCAATATCTACTAAAAGTTCTCCATCGTTTCCGCCTATATTCAAAGGAGAAATATTTTCAATTTCAGATTCTATTCTTTTCAGATATTTTCCGTTTTTAAGTGGCATTAATTTTCCCCTCCCTCTGAATTGTCTTTAAGCTGCATTCTAAAAAGCTCTTTGAAAATCCTTAATTTGTAATTATACATGGCTTGAGCTTTATTATGGAATTTTGACTCAACTCCTCCTATTTTAAAAGGTTGTCCATACTTATTTTCAAAATCAAATTTATCATTGTTTTCAAGTTCACTTAACATATAGTCTTTTAATGGTTTTCCATCCATAAAAGGCATTTCAATTTTATTTGCAAGTTCTCTATTTATTTTTTTATCTGAAATAACATGCTGAAAATAATCCTTAAGTCTTATTATTCCATCTTCATATTTCATTCTAAGAAGAATGTCCATTAACTCTGTAAGTTTTCCAAATTGATTTTTATTTAAACTCAAATTCATCTGGGAGTCCATTCCCAATACATTTTCAGAGAGTTTTTTATTGATCTTATTGAGATAAATTCTATCAAGGATCATACCAAGCTGATTTTTATCTTCTTCGTCTTTAACTTCAATTTCCTCAGTTTTCTCATTATGGCTATCTGAAAGGATAACCTGGTCAAAAGAAAGAGTCTGGTCAATGTCAGGTAAAATTATAAATCTTCCAAAACCATCCTGCTTTCTTTCTCCTATCCCCTCTTCTTCGAAATTCCTAATATTATCGGGATTCAAATTGCCCTTAAATTTATAAATAAGTATGCTGCCTGATTTTATTCCATTTACTATGGGAAGTCTGCATCTCCACTTGTTATTAAACCCTGTAAAATATTCCATATCTACAAAACTGTTTTCAAATTTAATTTCCTCAAGGCCGAGCTTTTCTCTCAAATATTCTTCATCTATATAGGATTTATAAATTCCAAATTTATCCCTATATAATATATCGGATGACGCATAAATCGAAAAAGACTCACTATCTTCAAAATCATTTACTTCATCCCCAAAAATCCTAATTTCAGGGTTCTTCTCACTTACATTTATATTATCTATTTTACACTTTCCGTATCCAGAACCTTTTGAACCACCTATGTAAAATAATCCTTTCTTCAGTATTTGTTCGATTTCTTCAATATAATCATCATTTTCACATTTAATTATTCCCCTGAATTTTTCTCCTGAATCTATAGCTTCATACCTAAAGATCTTATTCTTTGCTTCCTTCTTTATATGCAAATTATTTATTTTATCTATCCCTCGAGTTTCCAATGCCTCTTTACTAAAATTAAAATTTGCAAATTCAAATCCTTTTACTTTATCAATATCCCTATCGGTATCTTCATAAAACATTGATATCCTCATCTTTTTACTTACACTATATTTTTTTATATCATCTTTCAGAGCATAAAAACATCTTGGAAACGGCAGTGACCTTACTTCATTAATTACCGGATAGGCATTTAAAAATTTTATTCCACCTCTTAACAGTTTTTCTCTATGTATTCCAGAATTAAGATTTTTTATATCATTTACATTAATGTAGTTTGATATATATGCACCTCTTATAGCCGCTCCCGGTATATAACTTCTGGAATATTCATTATCGGACTGCATAACTGTAGATGAAATTTTTATAGGTTCTACGTTTCCTATATCAAATATAACATACTTAGCCATATTCAAGACTCCTTTTCCAGTACATCAATATATTTAGCTGTCACATCTTCACCTTTTTCTATAAATGAGCATTTTACATTCCCTTTTCCCCTGCTCTCCATTGCACCGAGATTCCTTAAAGCTGCCACTCCTGCTGAAAGTATGCCTTTTTCAACATCATCTAAATTTCTTTGACATTCTACATTGCAGTATAAAATCAAACCTTTTTTTATCACCCTGGCCTGCCTTAAAGAACCCTTTTCCGGAACTCCATTCTCATCAATCCTTGTAAAGGTCCTGACTTCTGTAAGAGAATTAAGTATATCTTTTTTGTCAAACTTACCATTTTCAATACCATATTTGAGATCATCATGCACGCACTCTGATATAACACAATCCGAAAACTTTAAAGTATTGCTGTCAAACCTTCCCTCTCTTCCAAGGAGTCCTTCAATAATTTTGTCATATTTATTTTTACTGAAACAGGACATATACTCCCCAAGTGCAGAAATTTCTGCTCTTAGTTTTCCCTTAAATGTCTTCCCTCTAAAATAAGGAACACCTATGTCATCCTTTAATATGTCAACATCAACCCCACTCGATTCTGATTCCCCATTCCCAAAAATACTTTCAGAAAGCAGTTTTATTTTTATTTTAAAATATGTCATTTTAATTCCACCTCACTTTTCAAGTTTTTTAAACATATCCATGGATTCTATAGCATCGAAATACATACATACGCCATCACTTTCATTAAAACAGTAGTCTCCTCTTGCACCATGAAGATCTCTAAAATACCTACCTGGTTTTATATTATAAAACTTAAAGAAATATTTCGTTTCTTGTTCACCTTTTTTAAGCACTTCCCTTAAAGTTTTAACCTTACTCCTTCCTATTTTTTTCTTACTTATAGCTGTATTTATATTGTCTAATGCTTCTATAAAGTTTTGATAATTTTTCCAGCTCTTTGAAGAATCAATTAACAATGGTTTCATTGTGAGTTTCACATCTTTACCATTAAACGTATACTCTTCTCTTCTTATATCATATATGGACTTATCTATATCTCCCTGAAAAGTATGGAAATCCAGCATTGATGTATCTTCATATTTTTTTTCAAGAATAGTTTTCTTCGAATTTTCGCAAAGCTGCTGTGCAGCATCATATCCTTTTATAAATGGATATCCTTTTTTTATTATTGCAATTCCAGCACATGCATGAAGTTTTCCAAGATTCACGCCTTCAATATCAACATAATTTTTATCAAGTTCCTGGAGAAGAGATCTCGCAGTTTCAATTCCAATATATGCATTACTCAAATAAGTCACGTCGTCCCCTGCAAATATAAGCGGTCTCAGCGGAATAATTTTATCATCTATTTTCGAAATATCTTCTAGATTTTCTCTGCTGTTAACTATATTCACTATCATATTTTTAAATGCACGCTTATAACTTTCATCTATTTTTTCACTGAAATTTTTAAGTATATTTATATACCTGTTGTTATAAAACTCCATGGTCTCGTTATTTCTCTTAACTACTTTATTTCCCAAATTTCTCAATTTTTTACCCATTTCATTCCCGTCAATATGTACTACAGCTATATAACTTTTTCCTTTTTCATTTACCAAATCATCAATTTCTTTACTATATTTATAATTTTCCGGAATGAGATCATCAAAATACTCCTTGACAGCGCTCTTTTCTTCCTCACGTTTTGCTTTTATCTCACTTGAAATATATTTTTTCCCTTCATCATAATAAAAAGAAACAGCAGGATATCCTGTAGAATCACATTCCCTTTCTATTCCAAAGCCAATCTGATTCCCTGAATTTTTTCTACTGCTTTTTTTTATTTCTAATTTCTTATATATATTTTTAATTGAAACTTTTATATCATCCTTTGAAATGTCAACCGCTTCCCTAACTATAAAAAATTCAAGGCCAGGATAATTCTTAAGTACTCTTATACTGAAATCTTTTATGAACTTATCTGCACATTTTTCATCATCGAATAGATATAAGCTTTTTCCACCACCCTTCACTATGAAATTTTTATCTTCAAGATCATATTCTCTGAAGTTCTCAGATAGCCTTCTTATGATCATAGATGCCCCGATACATTCTTTAAGTCTGCTGCTTCTAAATACATAATTTTGTTTTCTTGAAAACTCCCATAATACCAAACTCTTCATTCATTTTCCTCCTTGTTCTCTTCTTCAAATGTAACAGTTACTTTTTCTTTTAAGTCTCGAGAATATACATTGCTTAGGGAATCATAAAATTTACTTCTTGTATCCCCATAATTTAGACATTTGTCTTTAAATTTATAGCCTTTAACATGAAAATCAATATACGCCTCACTTCCCCCTGCTTTTTCAACCTCATCTGATATTTCAAAATACTTGTGCACAAGATCTTTTATTTTTTCACATTTTACAGTAATACAAAATCTCAAATTTCCTTTTTTTATATCAATATGATCAAATTTATAATTAAAATTATGATTGTGGTAAATATCACTGATTTGATTCCCATCAACTAGTTTATAACCGTGAAGTGCTATTAGATTTTCCATTGTTATGCCAAATTGTTCAAATACATTTTCAATTTCATATATGGATTCAATTTTCACCGGTTCAAATTTGCACTCATAGATTTCTCCCTTGTCAGAAGAAACATAAGAAGAGTGTATATTCAGCTTGCTATATTCATCTTTTTCAACTATTTTGTTATAAAATGAATAGAAAAATGCCGACATGGATTTTGTAGAGCCCGTATAATCCACAATAATATTTACTGTCCTGCTGCCAAGATTATCATAATCGCAGTTTTTTATGATATTACTAAATTCACTTTTTACACATTTTTCAATACTTTTTTTCCTGCTTTTGTCACAGGGAACAGATTTTATAACAATTGAATCATCTTTTTCATTCACAGAACGGATTATATTTTTCAAAACATTTTCACTACTCACCGATTCACTATCATTCAACGTATAAAAAGCATACACTTTTGTTCCACTTTTACTGTAATTTAAAATAGTATAGTAGTTAGGAGAAGGATTTTTACCTATTAAAGTTATTATATAATCTGCTTTAGTACTCATTTTCATCAACCGCTCCCTTTTTCATTATCCAATTTCTAATTATTTCTTTTAATTTGGGAAGTTCATTCCACGTCGTTATAAGCACATTTTTAGGATTTTCCTGCCATATATTCTTATATCCTTTAAGAATTTCATTCTTATCCTCCACAAAAGTAACAGCTGCCGCTGCTGATTCCGCGTCAGAAATAATTTTTACTCTCTGCTTAGCCTCATATAATTTCAATCTAGTCATTTCTTCAGTATCAACAGTGCTCACCGAGAAATAATATAATTTGTAATCCTTCATAGCTATAAAATCCGATTCAAAATTTGTATTGATGCTCTTTGTGCTTGAAAGATTATTTGCAAAATCATCTATTACATTTTCCCTTTTAAGCTCAATCAATATTTGATGAATCACTTCTTCAAACCATTTTCCGCGAAGTTTTTCACTTACTTTCTTTATACTTTTTGTATAAAATGCTTCTAAAAAATCATTGGAATTGTCATAACCATATAATAGCTTGTTTTTATCCGAAAAAGCATTCAAAAAATCTGTAATCTGAGTTGCTTTTTTTATAACCGTTAGACCATTAAATAAACCTTCTAAATATGAGATAATTTCCTTTCTTTTATCCAAATTATTTACTATGAAATCATACATATCTTTGCTGAATTTGCTCTGCCTAAAAGTATCTGAACTGTCCTTGTAATTTAAAACTGACTTCATATGCACAGCAGCAACATCTCCAACAGTAATAGGGATAGTCCCATTTTTGCTTGAATAATCAACTATGCTTTCTCTATTCAAACTTGATTTAAAAATATGGATTTCACTTTTTTCCCCATCAAGATATGTGAAATATAGACTGCCGTCAAAATTTTCAAATACATTGTCAAAAATTTTACATGATAAACTTGAAATAACCTTAGTACCTCCTGTATAATTGAGCTCAATTACAGGTTTGTCTATTCCCGAATTCTTAATTTCTCTACATATTGATTTAAATTTGGGAAGCAGTTCCCTATACACTTCTTGTGGATTATCATAGTTTCCAAGCTTAACCGATTCACTTTTTACATGAAGATTTCCTGCTATATCAGCTTTATTTTTTTGTTCTATAAAATTCTCAAGACTATCTGAAATATCTTTCGTCTCACAGGTATGAATCAAAAATACCTTTCCACATTGATTTATTCTCGTAACTATACCTATGAGATTGGGCATAGCACTTGTCCCCACAAGAGTTATTAGAAAATCAGCTTTTTTCTCTACTGTCTGCATAAATTCAATACCTCCTTTGTTTCTATCTGTACATATATGTAAATTTAGAATTTATAATATTCAAAGCTCTATTTATATCATCCTCTCTGGATAAAGCATCCACTTCAAAATATTTTCTCGTATCATCTAAAATATCTTTTTCATTCAAAAAATTTATGAACTTTTTCAAATCTTTCTTATTTTTATAACAATTGAGTTTTATCATGAACCCAATAGCCCTCAATGTAAATTCACTGTTTGGATTTTTACATATGCTTATGGCCTTGTCATTAAATTCTTTTTTTAAAGAACTATTCTCCAATTTCTGGGCCATATTATAAAATACAAGCTCATAGGGATGCTCAAAAAACTTTGAATGTTCTTCCACATATGAGCATAAATTAGCAAGCTTATTACCAAGTTTTTTAATTTGATCTAGACCAATGTCTTGTCCCATTTTTTCATAAATAGCCCAATATTTGATAAATGCAAAAAGCTTGAAGGATTCACTCGGAGAAAGCAAATTTTCATATTTAATCTTTGTAAAATAATTTATTCCATCCTGAAAGCTATCAAATCCAAAATATTTATCTATAATCTGTTTTATATTATCTTCTGGAACAATTTCAAAATATGAGTAATAGTGAATCAGGTAAGATATTGTTTGATTTTTTTGCTTATCATTATATTTAAAACATTCCAATGCTTTCAAAAAATATTTTCTTGCAGATTTATTATTAATAAATGACATATATTGACCCTTTGAGCTTAAATATTTTCCCATATTTATATCGACATAATTTTTATCAATTTCCTTTTTATCTATATCACAAGCTATTTCTTTATACATATCTTCCACAAAATTTTGATACCAAATAAGCTTATCAATATACGTAATCGATTCTTTAAAAATAAAACTATTCGACAATGTAACTGCATATAAATTTATAGCTTCCATTCTTAACCTTATAATGTCCATAGAATTTATATTATAAGTCAATTTCATAACATTTTTATATGTATTACTGTTATCTTTAAAATCTCCAAGATGGTTGTATGTTCTCATTTTAAATATATAATATTCAGCAGCTGTTTTTAAATCATTTTTAACAGTGGAAGAAGTTATATACTTATCAACCTTATCAAGCTTTCTTTTGACAAATATCCTATTATACTCTCTTGATTTTATTTCTTCCCTTTCTTTCATTATAAAATCTTTTATAGACACATTACTATATAGCTTTTTTTTATCTAAATTTTTTATATGGGAATCATATATTCTTTTATATTTAGAATTTTTAAATTCAATATCATACCTCTCTTTTTGATCTATATATTCATAAAGTTTTTTTCCATTGTAATATTGCATTATTTTTCTATAGCTCTCATCAATATCATCATATGCAAATACAATTTCATTTAAATCATTCATAACTTTAAGATAAGCATTATTGCACACAAAATCTGAAAGCTGATAAAAAATATTGAGATCATCTTCCCTTTTACATTTACCATCATAATCTATTCTTTTTTCATTTATTTTCACATAAATCTTATTTTTCAAGAAACTACAGCTTGAGATCTCACAGCTTAACGTGGAAAGAAGATTAGAAGATAAATTAAGAACCACTTTACCATTTACAATATCATATGAAAGTTCCTTAAAAGCTTTTATTTCCCGATCTGAAAGTTTTTTTACCGGTAATATAAAGTGCACCCCTTTGTCAAGACAATTTTTTAGTAGATTTATAGTTAGGTTGATAAACAGTATCATAATGCTTTCCCTTAAATACACTTCACCTGTCAAGGACATGCCATCGCAGATGGTGCGTCAGCATCCTTGACGTAATTTCCATCTGCAGGTATAATTTTTCTCAGGAAAGCAAATAAATTATTTGTTGTATATTTCAGCGGGAGTCTTATAGCTAAGACTTTGATGCGGCCTTTTATAATTATAATATTTCAAGTAGCCGTTGATTCCAATGCGTGCCTCCCGTGGATTCTGGTAATCCTGCAGATAAATATTTTCATATTTAACACTGCGCCACAATCTTTCAATAAAAATATTGTCATAGGCACGCCCTCGATGGTCCATGCTGATCCTTGAATCTGATTCAAGAAACAAATTTGTGTATTTTGGGCTTGTAAAATGACTCCCCTGGTCACTATTTATAATTTCGGGTGCTGACTTTTTCAAAGCATTTTTGCATGCTTCAAGTACAAAGTAAATTTCAAGATTGTCATCTATTTCCCAATCCACAACA
>NZ_JAJJPB010000008.1:0-117435 GCF_020908015.1 Clostridium aromativorans | reverse complement strand
CTTAAGTGAAGCATGAAATGATTCCATCGGTGCATTGTCATAAGGGTATCCTTTTTTACTGTAAGAATGTTTTATACCCCTGCTTTTAATGCATCCATTTATATCAAGCAGTTTTAAAAGTTCTGGAATGCTGTTATTTCATTGCTTTTCTCGTCAGTTTTAACCTGGCCTATGACTATTCTATATTTGCTTGCCCAGGCACTAACTATATGGATTGGTGATTTTTCCTCACCAGAATTACGTGCCCCACATGCTGTTTTACCATCAATTGCTATGATGGATCCTTTTAGGCTTGCTGATATTTCTCCTATCCATTTCATGAAAGTATCCCGGAATTCTTTTGGATCAATCCATTCAAAAACTCTCTGTATGGTATCATGAGAAGGTATACCATAAGACAAAGAAAGATATTTCTTGAAAAATTCACTCCTGTCATTCACAAAATCTTCTATGGCAACCCAGCTATCGCAGTTTGCCAACGTACCAACTACAGATATAAATAATATATCTGTCAGCTTGTGCTTAATTTTTGCTTTCTGTCTCTGATCTGTTATAATCCCAAAATAATCTATCATTTTATTTTTTATCATAGCAGCATACCCCATATAAATTTATATGAATTATCATACTATAATAACTGACTTAAAGAAAGCCCTAAACCCTTAATTCCAGCCATGTTTACAATTTATTTACTCATGCGTTTGCCCTGACTTCACAACATTTCTCATTTTTTCGCTTTTAATTTAATCTAGAAAGTCTTTTAAATCTTTTAATTTAACATTATAGTCTTTAATCCAGGTCTTATAAGCTTCATCTTCCAAAAAATTAACCATTTTGGATATTTCCTGTGTTTCATTAAAATATTCCAGGGCAAGATAATACTCTTCTCTGTCGCTTTCAAATAAAACTACTGGCGGAAAGTCATTTCCCATAAGAAGATAATTGACCAGCATTCTGCCGGTCCTTCCATTTCCATCAGCAAATGGATGTATGGTCTCAAACCAGCAGTGAAAATATCCCACTACCACTAAAGCATTATCTTCATCTATTTTCACTTCATTGATTTCCTTAATCAGTGAATCAAGGTTTTCTTCCACCTCCTCAGGTGCTACCCCTACATCATGCAGACCTACTATATAATCGCCCTTTTTAAATTCTCCAGGTTTTTCGCCTTTACCCAGCAGTTTTTCTGAAAAACAGTCCTTCATTAATGAATAATGAACTTTTTTAATCAAATCAATTGATAGTTTTGAATTATATTTTTTACTTAATTCCAGGATGTTTTTACACAGCTCTCTATGGTTTTCTATTTCTACAAGTGTTTTCTTATCTCCCTTGAAATCTGTGACTTTTTCTCCTTTAAAAATAGTTTCAACATCCCTTAATCTGGTTTCATTATTTTCTATTTTATTGGATGCATACGTGAATTTAAGAAAAAATCTATCAAGTAAATCTTCACTTATACCTTTTCTCCAAATTTTAATACAATCCTTATAAGACATCTAAAAATCTCCTTATATAGAAAAATATATTTTCATTTAATTACATATATTATAGCATATCTATGGAGCAGATCATCTAATTATCTTTTACAGCCATAAATACTTTTACTGACCTTCTAAAATATATTGGACATTCACTCATATATTAGATATACTATAAAAAGTAAATTTTTTAAGTTATGTAATCAATATGGATATCAATTCGGAGGCACAGCGGTGAAAAAAAAGAATATCATATGTTTTATATCTATATTATTGAACATATTTTTCATATTTTCTGGTATATTTACAATTTATAAAAATCACAGAATTCAGGTTTTTCAGAGGGAGAATACAAATAAAAATTTTATAAAAAATGCTTACTATTTGGCAAAACAGAGCCAATTTGAAACTTTGAACATAAACGGTAGAGATATTGTATTTTTAGGAGACAGCCTTACAAACAGATCCCAGTGGGGGGAATTATTCAATAATCCCAATATAAAAAACAGAGGTATCGATGGAGACACTACGAGCGGTATTCTAAATAGATTAAACACAATTACCAGAGGGCATCCCCAAAAAATATTTTTGATGATAGGAATTAACGATCTTTTGCACAAGCAGGATACAGCATACATATTAAGTAATTATAAAAAGATCTTAAACAAAATACGGACTGATTCTCCAGATACAATTATCTATATTGAAAGTATCCTGCCAAACAACAATATTAAATCCAACAAGGATGTAAGATTTTTAAACAATGAACTGCAAAAACTGAGCAGCAATAAAATTATATACATAGATCTATTTGATAGATTTGTAAAATATGATAAGCTGTCAGGTGAATATACTTATGATGGAACTCACTTAAACGGCCTGGGATATTTAATATGGAAACATGAAATAAACAAGTATGTTGACTAATGGTAAATCCCGCGTTAAATTTTGCTCAAGTTTATCTGTTCAAAAAACTTAGGGTGAATTATTATTTTAGTAATCTTATTCATAAATTGAGAAGAAAGCAGCATTACAATAAGCAGCGAGAGTATAATAATGGACACTTCACTTATAAGAGAATCTACATAATTAAAAAAATTGTATTTAACCAGTATTTTAATAATGAACCCGTGAAATCCATATACAGCTATGGTCCTGGAGCCTAATTTTGTAAAAAGCAGGTTTTTATCCGGAATTAAAATTAAAACAATAGTAGATATAGTTACAGCTATAAAATATGTAAATATACGCATTATATATTCAGGATAATTTAAGCTGTCTAACTGTGAATAGGAATAACTGCCATAGAACCATCTATAATCGATCTTATCGTTTAACAGATATATCAGCAGGAAAACAATTAGCAAGCCTAAAACAGCATATTTTTTTCTGATATATTTCCTCACAGTATCTATATGATATTCTTTGCAGAAGTAACCCATTAAAAAATATGGAAAAAAGGTTATAGTTCTCGATAAGCTCAAATAGTATCCAATATTATTATCGTATCCGCTTAATATGGAAATAACAAGCGTTATTATAACTGAATACTTTATTTTAGAAAAATAAGGCAGTATAAGACTCCATATAACAAGTGAAAGAAGATACCATGTAATCCAGTACGGATTGACAAAAGTGATTTTAAAATTTTCCTCTTTAAGCACATAGATATTGAATAGACAGTATAATAATTGAAAAATGATATAATACATAAGAATACCGGTGATTTTTGAAAAAAATTTTTTATCACTGCTGATATTCTTTGAAAAATAGCCTGAAATAAAAACAAATAGAGGCATATGAAAGGAATATATAAAATTATATATTAATTTTATATTAGGATTTGAACCAATCAATGGCTCAATGGTATGCCCAACTACTACTAAAGTGATTAGAAGAATTTTTAAATTGTCAAAATAACAGCTTCTGCATTTTGCTGAATTTATATTAAGCTCCATATCCATAAATAAACTCCGTTTCTACAAACTTTATTTATTTACTATATAGCTCTATTGTTACAATAAGGTGTTATATTGATTAATTAAGTTTAAATATTGTAAACATTTTTCGTTACAAATAAAAAAGAACGTTATTATGATTAAAAAGCTTTCTATGATATTTGGATTTTATCATAGAAAGCTTTTTCCCTCATCAGCTTCCGCTGGTTTTGAGCCATTGTGACCAGGTAGTATTAAAATCGTCCTTGTTCTCTTTCGTATACTCATAGAATTTTTTTATAAATTCAGATCTTTCCCCGGAAAAACTTTCAGGTTTATAGATGGGCTTTAAAAGATTCTTGCCTCCCAGAAGCACCTGTCTTTCCATTATATCTTCAAGACTGACCTCCTTGGAATTTTTCATCATATCATACATGGCCATAAAAGTTGTAGTCCTTCCGATTCCAGCTTTGCAGTGGAAATGATACCAGGTATTCTTGGGCATATTTTTAACTACCTTTATAAAATAATCCACCATTTCATCTGTAGGTCTTTCATTGTCCGTAACAGGTATTCTGATGTAGGTCATGCCATTTTCTTCTACCAGTTCTTTCTCGCTTTGAACCTTAGTGGGAACTATTTCTTTCCCGTCAATATCAATTTCTTCATTCAACACAATACTCTTGATTTTTTTACTTTCATCTTTCAAGACCTTTTCTCTGCTCAGTCCCTTATTGGCTTTATTATTGTCTTCACCTACCCAGCTCACTGCCAGATCATTTATGAATCCATGGGACTCCTGCCTCAAATCAACTACAGCTGTGGGAACATTACCTATCTGTTCTTTCATCATTTTTATGTTATTTCCTGTAAACTGTGCACTTCCCGAAGCATTTAACGTGGATAATCCTTTTAGATTCACATCTTTTTCATCTATATTATCTGTGGTTTTCCTGAACCTCTTAGGCATTTTAGCCTTTTTCTTGGAATCTATTTTAAGGTATGATTCACTATTTGTGGAGTTAAAAACCTCCTGGGAATACACCCGTGGTATTTCTGCAATATTTGCAAATGACATAAAAAATACCGTAAAAATAAATGTACTTACCAACCTGGTAAATTTTTTCCTCATAAACATTTCGCCTCTCTTTCATGATTTCATAATTTCATATATATCTTTTCAATTTTGTTCAAATAATATTACTTAAATTTAATTACAAAAAATATGCATACCATATTGAAGTTGTGTAAAAAATAATATATATTTTAAAAGTTTAGGAGGATATTAAATGGCTAAAGCAGGTATGAGAAGACCAGATCCAAAACAGCCCCATGGAACTGAAAGCAATAGAAAAACCAAGTTTAAAAAAAACAGGGAAAAACCTATACCTGAAATCCAGGGCAAGGCCAAAACAGGAAACAAAGATGCAGGATTGATATAGAGAGAGGTGATAAAAATGTCAAAAGACAGCCAGCCGGACAGTAAAAAGACCAGAATTAAAAAATCCAAGGGAAACACCCCTATTACGGAGGAAGCAAAAAATCATAATAGAAACGGCAAAAAACACTCCACAAAACATGGAGTATAACTGGAGTATAACCAAACCTCAATTTTACTGGGGAACGGGTACAGATTTGTGAGAAATCTATACCCGCTCCCGTCTTTGCAATAAACTTTTCTCAGCTGCAGTATTTTAGTGAATATCCTTTGTTTTGCACGATACATCAGTAACACTCCTATAGCACTCTTCGCAGGGAAATCCATTCAATATACAAACATCCATACTGCATTTTTCAGTTTTTTTAATATATTCTGTTCCCCACTTTATAATTTCAATCATTACAGGAATAAAGCTCCTTCCAATTTCCGTTAAAGAATATTCTACTCTAGGCGGCACCTCTCTATATACCTTTCTATTTACAAGTTTGTCACGCTCAAGTTCTCTTAACTGCTGCGTGAGTACTCCCCTGGAAATAGTGGTCATCAACTTTTGAAGCTGATTAAAACGCATTGTCTTATTATGAAGAGCCCATAAAATCGGCAATTTCCATTTTCCCATTAATACATTTTGAGCCGAAGATACAGGACAAAATTTAATTTTATCATTCAATTCAAATCCTTGTCCTTTCATAATAGTCTATATTATATGACTATGTAATATAAATATGCGTACTTGTAATATTAAACATATGATTATATTATATTTATAATAAATAAAAAATCAAGGAGGAAAATTAAATGGACGAGATAATAAAACTTTTTAAAGAAAATGGATTTGGATTCCTGGCAACTGTGGATAATGGAAAACCCAGAGTAAGGCCCTTTGGATTTATGACCTGGGATGAAGGTAAGCTCTATTTCTGTACTAACAGCACAAAGAAAGTTTATAAACAGCTAGTCGAATCACCGTATATTGAATACAGCACCACATCAAAGGATATGATCACAGGAAGAATAAGTGGAAAAGTTATATTTTCCGATGATAAGGACAAAAAAGAATTGGTATTAAATTCGTCAGAACTGGTAAAAAAATTATACAAATCTTCAGATAATCCTATTTTTAAAATATTCTATATTGAACACGGTACAGCAACAGTTTCAGATTTAACAGGAGAAAATTCTAAAGAAATAGAATTTTAATTCTACATAAGAGGGTATTACTAAAATCTGTGTAAAATGGGGATTATATCTAAAAGATAAGCATAGATGTCTACCACTGATGTGATAGATACCTATGCTTATTTTATACCTAATAAAAATAATGACATCCTGAACCCAACATGCTCATAACTTTAATTATACTAATATAATCTTCTGTATATGTTTATTATATCCTCTCTTGATAGGGGTTCATAATTATTTATCAGCAATCTTTGTTGTCCTTCAATTACTTGATCTGTAAAAATTTCAATTTCCTCTTTCTTCATTCCATACTCCCTCAATTTTTTCCTTGGAAGAAGTTTATCCAAAAGTCCTGACAGGCTGTCATATACATTGTTTCCATCACATCCCAATATGTTAATAAGCATTTTATTTATATTTCTTATATTACCATCAGGATTCTTTTTATAATAGGTTTTAAATATTTCTGTAAAAAATAAATAATTTGCTTCTCCATGAGGCACATGATAGTTACCTCCAATAGGATATGAAAGAGCATGAACAGCACCACACCCTGCATTTCCAAAAGCTATGCCCGCATAATTACTTCCCAGTACAAAATCATCAATTATTTCAGTCCTATAACTTTCTCCTCTGTCAACTATCTTAATATATCCATTCAAAATTAATTCTATTGCCTTTACACTAAACATTTTAGTATATGGGTTGGCTTTTGGTGACACATAGGATTCTGTCGCATGTATTAATGCATCAACAGAACTCGTTACAAAAAATTTATATGGCAGCCCCTTCACCATTTCAGGCACAAGTACTGCATGGCTGGCATATAGTTCATCAGAAGCTATACCTTTCTTTGTATGTTTGCTCTTAAGTTCAGCAACAGATACATTGGTAACTTCAGAGCCCGTGCCGCAAGTAGTAGGTACAATAATTAATTCTTTATCTTTTACCAAAGGAACTTTCCCATCAAATAAATCCAGGGAATCATCGGTATATTTAAGACTAAGTACCTTAGATATATCTATTACAGTTCCTCCACCAACAGCAATAATTCTATTGTATTTTTTGTCTCCTATGTCTTTAATTATAGCATTTATCATTTCATCGGAGGGTTCACCAGCACCATATTTTTCTTGAAATATGCTGTCTGCACCCTCATCATATTTTTCTAAAAAAGGCTTGTATAAAAATTCATTTGTTACTATGCAGTCCCCTTTACCAATATGAAAAGATTTCATAAATTCTTCCGCTGTATCAAATTTATAAATATCAGGTACTAATCTAAACATTTTTAACACTTCTCCTTATCTATTTATTTTAAAACTCTGTAATAAGTTTTTTATTTATATAAAATTTTTAAACTATATCTCATTACTAAAATAGAGCCGCATTTTCCTTTAGCTTGTCTGGAGGAAGCCTATACACAGTCATGGTATCAACAGCCACGGCTCCCCTATCTTTATAAAATTTAATAGATGGAGTATTCCAATTTAGGCATCCCCACTCCAATCTCCTGCAGTCTGATTCAATTGCAAATCTAGACATAAAAGACATCATAATTTTTCCCAATCCCTTAAATCTCATAGTCTCATCAACATAGAATCCGTCTATATAAATACCTGCCTGCCCTATGAAGGCTGAAGAGTTACGGCAAAAATAGATAAATGCTACAGTTTTTCCATCATAATCTCCAAAAATCGCTCCGCCTTTTTTATCTGACAATAATTTATAAATATCTTCTTCAGTAGCTGTAATCTTATCAGACATTTTCTGATACGCACCGAGCTTTCTCATAAACTCCAAAACCATTTCAGCTTCCCCTGGTACTGCAAATCTAATTGTAAATCTTGGATTTTTTGTTTTTATGACTTCCATCTTTCAAATCCCTTCCCTAATCGATTAATACTTCCATCCTATAAACCTATTCCATTATTTCAGGTGGCAATTCTCTGAAAAACTTTGTCTTAATGGCTAAATAAACCAGCCCCAATATTATCCAGCTAAAACCAACTATTTTGGATGGCGTATCCACCTTTGCCCAAATGAAAAAACATATAAGCGCTCCACAAAGAGGTGCAATCAGATATTTTATAATATCCATACCCTTTTTCTTATTATCTCTAATAAAATATTGAGCCACAACCGACAAATTAACAAAAACAAACGCAAGCAGCGAACCAAAGTTTACTGTTGCCGTAACATTTTCCAATGAAATAACTATTGCTATTAAGCCAAGCAACCCCATTATTAAAATACTGTACATAGGCGTTTTATATTTGGGGTGTACTTTCCCAAATATCCTATGTGGCAATATTCCATTTTTACCCATACCATAAAGTATTCTTGCACCTGAGGCAACTCCCGTTAATGATGATATAAAAAGTCCTGCACCAAAAGTAGCAGTGAAAAAAATCTTCATTCCCATGGAGTGGGTGACCCTAGTTATTAATTCAACTGCTGCAGAATCTTTATTAGCTATTTCAAAAAATGCATTCGGCCAGGCAAGCTGCAGAAAATACATTGCAATTATAAAACCACATCCTGCACCAACACATGCTATTATGATAGCCTTGCCAACATTTTTTTCAGGATTAATTGCCTCTTCACTTAAAGTGGCAATAGCATCAAATCCGAGGAAAGAAAGTGCCAACATAGATGCGCCGGATAATATAGCAGGCATGCCAACACCTGGTTTAAAAAATTCTGTAGGATTGAAATAAGCTTTAGAATCCACCAGTGTACCAGCTCCTCCTCCCCTTAAAATATATTTGATTACCATAATGAAAAATACAGCCAAAAACACTAACTGAAGCAATACAAGAACGGTATCTACAATTGTAGCAAGTTTTATACCCCGGTAATTCACCCATGTAACAACAATTATTGCGGCTACAATAAATACTGATGCAGGAATCTGAGGTATCAAGTTTGAAAAATAAATTCCCATTACAACATAATTCAGCATCGGCAAAACCATATATGCAAGCAAAAGCACCCATCCTCCAAAAAATCCAACATAGGGATTCATGGATTTAGATACATATGTGTAAGCTGATCCTGCCATAGGATATTTTTTAACCATTTTTGAATAACTAAATGCCGTAAAAGCCATCCCTATTGTAGCAATTGTATAAGTGAACGATACCATTCCATGCGTTCTTGTGGTTGCAATACCATAGGTAGTAAAAATCGTCATGGGTATAATCATTGCTATTCCATAAAATACTAAAGATCTTAAAGGTAATATTCTCTTTAACTCATTAGTGGGTTCCTTTAATTTTATACCTTCATCGCTCATAACTTGGTACTCCTTTCAAATCTTTTATTGGAACTCTTATTTTAATTTCATAAATTTTCAATGCATTCACAATATTATTTAAAGCAACCTCTATGCCAAATTTTGAAAAATTATCTATCCCAACACTATCACCGCTAATACTGCCAATTTCTTAATAGTCTTCTAATTTTGTACATCTTAGTCCATCTAATACCTGACTTATTGATTTTGTCCTGTGTCCTTATTCAAATTTGAATACTCTTTTATCATGTATTATTACAATTTCACACTTGACGTTCTATTCATTTATAACTTTTTCTATTCATTTATGAATAGGTGTAACATAAACTAGAGTAATTGTATGTTACATATATAAGAAAGAAACAAATTCAATAAATTTGAATCTGTTTCTTTTTAATCATTCATAAACTGTTTAATTTCAAATCTCTGAAAAGCTAATTAGTATATTCCCTGTGCATACATTGCATCTGCCACTTTTACAAATCCGGCAATATTAGCTCCTGCCAGCAGGTTATATCCAAATCCGTATTCCTTAGATGCATTTTTACAATTGTTATATATATTAACCATTATGTTATGGAGTTTTTCGTCAACTTCTTCTGCTGACCAGGATAATCTCTCACTGTTTTGTGCCATCTCAAGTGCTGAAGTTGCAACTCCACCTGCATTGACTGCTTTTGAAGGTCCAAGTATTATATCATTCTTTAAGAAATATTGTTCAGCTTCATTAGTGCAAGGCATATTGGCAACTTCACATACAAATTTTATACCATTTGCCACTATCTGTTTTGCATGTTCCAGATGAATGTCGTTTTGAGTAGCACACGGCATTACTATGTCAACTTTAACTCCCCATGGTTTTTCATTAGGGAAGAATTTAACACCAAACTTGTCGGCATAATCTTTTACTTTGTCTCTTCCGGAAGCACGCATCTCAAGCAGGTAATTTATTTTTTCATCAGTAACTATTCCCTCTGGATCATAGATGTATCCATCCGGCCCAGAAATAGTTACAGCTTTTCCACCTAATTGTGCAACTTTTTTGCATACACCCCATGCAACATTTCCAAATCCCGATACAGCCACGGTCTTACCTTTTAAATCAGTTCCTTCATGTTTGAGAATTTCCTGACAGAAATAAGTCGCGCCATACCCAGTTGCTTCAGGTCTTACTAAACTTCCACCATAAGATAAGCCTTTTCCTGTAATAACACCGTTTTCAAACACACCTTTTAATCTTCTGTACTGTCCATATAAATATCCTACTTCCCTTGCTCCTACACCTATATCTCCGGCAGGAACATCTACATCCGGTCCTATATGTCTGTACAATTCAGTCATAAAGCTCTCGCAGAATCTTCTTACTTCATTATCGGATTTACCTCTTGGATCAAAGTCAGAACCACCTTTAGCTCCACCTATTGGAAGGCCTGTAAGTGAATTTTTGAGTATTTGTTCGAATCCTAAAAATTTAATAATGCCTATATAAACAGATGAGTGAAATCTAAGTCCTCCTTTATATGGTCCTATGCAGCCATTAAATTGGACTCTAAATCCCCTGTTAACCTGTACCTTGCCATCGTCATCTACCCAGGGAACTCTAAAAACTATCTGTCTTTCAGGTTCACAGAATCTTTCCAAAAGATTTTGTTCCATATATTCAGGATGCTTCTCAAATACTGGTCCTATAGATCCTAAAACTTCTTCTACTGTTTGTAGGAATTCAGGCTCGTTACTATTTCTTTTTTTTACCTTTTCTAGTACCTCATTGATATAATTTTCTGTATTTTCTTCTGACATTTTAAAATACCTCCATAATAGTTATTTTTGTTTTAAATAAAAGTGTACTAGTCAATATATATTTAAATTTAATTAAAATGTACTCAATAAATTATTCCAAAGAATGCTGATAAGTATAATGAAATGCTCTATTTAGCTGATCCTCATATAACCTAGCATACCATTTTATTGTGCTAGTCGTTTGCATCTTCTTCAGTAGCATATCTTCTTGCCACTTTTGCTTTATCTCCAGCTATAGCATTTACTACCCAGATATTATTAGGTGGACATCCCATTACGTGTGTGCCGTATCTTTCCAAATGTTTTGTACATTTTCCAAGAAGTATTAAATCTTCCTTTTTTATATCTTTTGGAATTTTTTCTTCACTCACAGGCCCTAACACAATTGTTTTACCTTTTAACAAGTGTTCTATATGATCATTTTTCATATCCATAATTGCACTTATAAGTGTATTTTTACAGCCAGTACATGCTGCAGCATCTTCAATTTTTGTAAAATGAGGAACACCTTCTAACTCAGTTTCAGAAGCACGCTTGAAACGATGCTTTACACTTTCTATAGACTCACCTTTAATATCTATCTTATCGAGGTTCATTTCACCCAAGCCTCGTTCATATGCAAATTTCGTTATTTTTATATCATTTGGATCATAGCCCATAATTGCACTTCCTACTGAATCTGCTGCTACAGGGTCTTTTGAAGCGATAATCAATCCCAATTTAACCGGGTCACCGAATATAGGCCCAAGACCTTCCTGACCTACTATCCCATCAATTATAGTTAACTTTGGCTTAAGGCATTGATTTATATCTACTACCCCCTGCATAACTCCTAGTTGGTGAAATCGTTTCTTTTGACTATCATGAATTAATCCTTTTAAATTCTTAATTCCAAGAGTGACTTCTGTTTGATCGTGAGTTTTCATAACCGGTACACTGATTATAACATCTGCTTTTGCTACTAATTCCCAAGATTCTAATACTTGTACAATTTTACCATTCTCACATTTAATTTTTTCACGAGTTGATCTTTTAAGGTCAACTACCTTATATCCTCTCTCTCTAAGTTTATCGTATCCACCAAATTCCATTACCTTTTCAGTATCTACTCCTGCTGCAGAGGATTCTGCGATAATAGGTTCTGCTCCTAATTCTTTTGTTATGTCTGCAATGGATTTACATACTTCATAACGGGTAACTGCACCTGACAATCTATCCTTTCCCGGTGCTACTAAGTTTGGGTTAATTAAAACTATATTACCCGGTCTTATTATATCTTTCAAACCGCCAATCATCTCTACGGACTTTCTTACAGCAGCGTCAATGTCTTTTTCAGCATTACCATTAGTTTTAACAATAGACACTGTACTCATAATATCCACTCCTTTATTATCATTTTTTATCCTATTTTAGCTCATTACTCCTATAGCAATATAAAATTCAAGCATAATTATTAGCTCTACAATTCTTAAATAGAATACATGGTGCAATTAGATATATTGTCTCTTAGCAATGTGAAAACAATTACAAAAAAATCTGCCTAAATATTTGATTTTTGTGTCCACTTTATTGACCTAACTCCAAGCTTAAAAATTTCTTCAAATAGTCATAGATTTCATCATTGAATAATGCCTTTAGTCACCTCCTTAATTGAAACGCTCAATTTTTCAAAAGCTATACACTCAATCCTCTTCCATTTACTATATAATTTATAAATCTTTTTTTATTCAAGAACAAATAAACCTTTCATTTTTATTATAATTTCATTTTAAGGAATTGTCAATTCTTCATTGTAGAATTTTAGCAAATTTATCTCTTGTGCTAGTTAATTATTTTGACATAATTTACAGATAGAAAAGCCCGAACATAATATGTTAATCTTTCATTAAAAACAAGCAAATAATCAATGAGAGTAACATGCATGTTAAAGCTTTCTAAACACAACATTACCATACATATTGAAAACCTGAAAGACTTTATTACTGTAAGTTTTATAATAATTGATGATATTTATCAGGAAATAGCCCCTGATTCTGTAAAAAACAGAAAAATATCAATACTTCAATAATACATGACAGTAAGATAATTACCATAGCATTAGTTGGGTAACTTTTAACAATAGACTCAGAGAATGCCTGATTATGCATGTAAGTTTGGAAGAGCACATTTTCATAAAACATTTAGATGCGCAGCTGCCTATGGCAGATGTGCATCAAAGAAAGAGACTTACTATGTATTTAAACTTCATACATTAAATACGCTTGATGGATATTTGACTGACTATAGCCGAAAAGTATATGACAAATAGTTCTGCCAATGCTATAAGTTTTAAATTCTATAAAAATTTAGATTTTTTGAAAAGCTATCTGTTTTACTAAAGAATTAGTATAACAGTTTTTATTTTATTCCTCACATTTTGCTTCCATATTTGTACATCAGCTTTATTTATAGGAGTATTAACTATAAATAAGTTCAAATTTTCAAACTCACATTATTTTAAAGTTCTACTATATAATAATTAAAATTTTTCGAAATTGTATTGAAAAATGAAATAAAATATTCCATAATAATATATGAAAAAGAATTATAATTATATTTTTCTCGCCAATAAAAATTAAACCCAATCTAAAGGAGGACTAAAGTGGAAATAGAAAATGATACCTCATATGTTAAATCCGTAATTAAGACCTTGACAATTTTAGATCAGTTTAGCAGTCCAGGTGAAAAGGGTATTATAGAACTTAGCGAGAACACGCATCTTCCGGCAAGCACTGTACAACGTATTGTAAATACTTTGGAATTAAAAAACTACTTGATGCAAAATCCTAAAACCCATAAATATCGACTTGGTATCGCCCTTTATAATATCAGTAGGAACTACTCAAAAAACTTAGAATGGATAGATGGAGCAAAACTTTATATGGAAAAGCTAGTTGAAAAGCATGGTGAAACAGTTAACTTGGCTATACTTCAAGGTAAGAAAATAATTTACCTTACGAAGGTAGATTCACCAAATATACTGAGGCCAAATTTTAAAATTGGAGTAGAGTATCCTGCTTTATGTACATCTCTCGGAAGAAGCATATTAGCTTTTCAACCACCTGAAATTTTGAATAAGATTATTATACCATCTAATATTGAACGTAACACTGACAAAACTATTACTGAGCCCAAAGAGATACGGAAAGAATTATCAAAAATAAAAGAAAATGGTTATGCCATTGAAGATGAAGAATTTCAATCTGGGTTATTTTGTATAGGCGTTCCAATTATTGATCACAAAGGCAGAAGTACAGCTGCCATAAGTACCACAATACCTAAATATAGAGTAGATCTCAAAAAAATTCCTGACATAGTACAAGATATGTTAGATGCTGCAAAAAATATTTCAGCTGAGTTAACTAAAATATAAATACTCTTGAGGCCATACCTAAATCTGATTTACACAAATTAGATATGGCCTTTAAAAAAGAAAGTCTATTTTATATAAAATTAACTATTAATATGTTAATATAGAAGGCCAATTTAATGCTCTTTTTATTTAAACATAGCCATCTCTTTTAAAGATGACTATATTTAAATTTCATGCTCAGATTTTCATAGTATATAAATTATTAATTTAAAGGTTTACGTTTTTCCTCTAAGATGATATTTTATCTTTAATCTCATCAATAAGAACATTTACATCGTTAGAACAAATCACCCCAAATTTCTTGAGCTTATCACTAACATCAACAGCTAATCCACTACCGTCCATATTTTCATTCAATAAACCTCCCATGAAAAATGTAGTTTTTAGCTTATTTTGTTTAAGAAGTTCACATAGATTTTTAGCATAAGACAATGCAATACCATTAAATGTGCTCATAACCACAAACTGACTTTCAGTTTCAATTATAGTGTCTATTACTTCCTGAGGTTCTACACTTGAACCCAAATCAAATACTTTCGCTCCCGTTTTAAGAAGAACTGATTTGACTATCTCTTTACCAAATTCATGAACATCAGTTGCACCTAATACTATTTTTACACCCTCTAAAGATTTTTCTAGATTTTTAATATTTTCACTGATTTTTTTCTCTTTATTATTTATTGTCCAAACGATATCTGTTGGTCTTAATGGAATACGCCCTCTCATAGCATAAGGATCTTTTTTTCCTACTCCAAAGTATTCTTCTAATCTAGCAGCTCCAATTTCTTTCAAAGCCATAAATAATTCACAAGGATTTTTAATATCTATACCTATATCATCAAGTCCATTCATAACACGTTCAAAGAATATCTGGCCACCCATTACAAGTTTATCTTTTTCACATGATATTTTTTCCCAATCCATAAATAAGGAATAGTGCTTTGCTTTTTCTTCAAGCATATTTGAAATCACATGAGCCTGAACTATTTCATCTGGAGAAGGAACACGTACTGCTTCAGTTATGGGAATAGGAGTTACAGCATGTCCAGTGGGTTTATACATTTGCGCAGCCATATCAGCTATCTGAAATGATGAAAGTGCTCCATAATTCTTATCATAATCATTAGAAAAATCTATAGTATTTCCATATAACATTGAACCTACTGAATTTTTATCATTAATTTCATCCATGGCAAGAAGGAATATCATCCTTAAAGTAGGATCACTAAATAAATTACCGAAACAATGTGACAAGCTTCCTCCAATCAAATCTTCAACTATATATCTTTCAATCATAGCCCATCCTGTAAGATTTGCAAGATCATGAAATTGTGCTCCAAATCCATCATCAAGGTTTGCATGAATAAGTGCACCTTTATCTTTAAACTCTGCCATAATTCCTATCGCTTTAACCATTCCTATTACTCGGCTGCTCTTATCCATTAACCCTGGATATTCATAAGTATAAAATTGAGAAACATTGCCCATAGTTGTAACACCAGCCTCAAGTGCTAATTTAACATTTTCAACTGAATTCAAAGATCCTATCATGTGGTCGCCAAAATGTGGCTGAATAGGAACAATCTGGCCTACCTGCTTCCATTCTTCAGGAGTATCAAATATAAGCCCTGTACCTTTACGAACCTTGTAACGAAGTTCTTTAGGAACACCCATTACCCAGTCAAGACATACTCCAAATCTGTCTAGCGTCAAACCGCGCTTAGTAAGTTCATCATAAATATATTTAAATCCTTTAGCAGTTTCTTCCCATGAATTCCAGCCTATATGGGCATGGCGCATGATTTTTCCTTCTTTCATACATTTTAATTTGTATTCAACTTCAGATTTCACTCCATATTTTTTCATAAAAAGCGTTTCTCCAACAGTTATACTATTTGAGATCTTTTTTATTTCACCCATAAGATCCTTAAGTTGTGGTAAGTCTTCAGGTATTAAATCTTTCTTAGTCAACATATTCATAGCCAACCCCTCCCTTTAAAATAAAATTTTTTATATAATACTTACCTTGTTAATTGTCTAGTTTTGCTAAATTGCCTTTTAAAACTTTAAATGCAATGTTTTTATCAATCTGTGATAATAATCCAGCTGCATAAAGAATATATTTTTTGTCTAACAAAAATTCTGACTTTTTCGGCAACAAAATATTAGCCTCAGTATTAGAATCACTTAATGCTGATTTTAATATGGATTTTGGATTTAGTCCATTAATAATTGGACCTCCAGTACCTATTATAAATTCAACATTTTTAAGATCCTTTCCTTTTTGAATCATATTTACTTCATTACTATACCCTGAAAAAAACTGACCTGCATGCCTTCGAGTAGCAATCCTCACGGCTTCTTTGGCAAGGAAAAACTCAATATTTTTTTCAACATCAGAATCTGCCAATATAGATGTATCTGCAATTCTTCGTTTAATAGCTTTCTCAACATACTCCCTCGTGATTCCAAAATTATCAATTAATTTGCTGCAATCTGCAGCCTCAAGGAGTGAATTCGAAGATTCGCGAACCCCTAAATCTCCTTCTACTGTTCGTTTCGCATAGGGTTCTGGAGCACCTACAACTCTTATATCTGAATGTTTTTTTGGGGGAGAAAAAGAATGTACATCCGTCGTAGCTCCTCCAACATCAACTATCATAATTTCTCCAAGCCCTGGATATTTCTCGGTTCCTTGAGCTAACATTTTTCCTGCAGTCAACACTGAAGCTGGAGTAGGCATAACAACATTTCCCACATATTCTTTAACTTTGTCGAAACCTTTCATGTTAATTATTTTTTTCATAAAAATTTCTCTAATAGTTTCCACTGCCGAATCAACATCTAGAATTCCTATATCTGGTATAATATTCTTTGCTATTAAACATTCTTTTTTTTGATTTAAAAAGATAAACCTTATTTCATTTGAAATCTTGCTATTACCTGCATATACAATTGGGGAATGGATATTAAAAGATTTAGCTAATTTATTAGCATTGTCTATTGACCAATTTACATTTCCACCTTCATATCCACCGCATAATAAAATTATTTCTGGATTTATTTTTTCAATTTCACTTATATCATTATCAGTTAACTTACGTGAAAAAGCTTTTATTATTTTGGCACCTGCTCCAAAAGCAGCATTTTTGCCTGCTACCATGCTTAATGAGTTTGTCAAGCCTACGACAACCATTCGAAGCCCTCCAGCTGCACTACTAGATGCTAATCGAACGGCACTAACAAAACTTTCGTTTCCTATATTATTTCTAATCCTATCAAGGCATATTTTTAAACCAATTCTAGCATCACTTTTAACTGTAGATGGTGTCTGAGTTGTGAAAGTCAATTCTTCTTTTTCAAGTGAAACAACTGCTGCTTTGGTAAAAGTACTTCCAAAGTCCACTAATATCGCAAAATTCATTTTTACACCTCTCCCCTAGCTTTTAATTCATATTCTAAAAAACTACTACAGAAATTATGTGATATGACAAAGAGTTCCATACTCTTTACTGATTTTAATTGTGTAACTAAACTTACATCTTCTTGTGAATCATCATATATAGAACGTTTTCAAATTTTATACATTATTTCCTCGTACATCCTTACACTAATTTTATAGATTAAATACTTTATTTATATATAGATAATTCTACCTTGCAAAATATACACTATATTCTTAAAAAATCATAAACATCAAAGCATTAGAATATTCACCAATTATTATAATTTTACTCCAACAGTTCAGCCAAGCTCTCTGGTACGTTTAACTGCACTCTCAACAGCATCCATCACGATTCCATGAAACCCTGTTTTGCTTAAAACATGACAACCTGTGATTGTTACTCCAGCAGGTGAAGTCATAGTATCAGTAATCTGATATGGATGCTTACCTGTCATTTGTACCATCATTGCGGAGCCAATTATATTTTCAATGGTAATGGCAGTTGAATCCTTACGTGAAAAACCAGATTGTACACCAGCATCAATCATGGCAGCAATGAAATAAAGAACATAAGCTGGTCCAGCACAACTAAAGGCTGTAAACTCATCAAATAATACTTCATTTATAAACATCGTCTGACCCAGGCAATTAAAAAGTGTAGATATGATTTCTTTATCTTCATTTGCAATTTTATCATTTACACAGACACCACTATAACCATGCTGAGCTTCAACCATGGTATTAGGCATAATGCGAGCAAATTTATGTTCATTACCAATAAAATTAGCCATTTTTGCTACATTGATTCCTGCACAAATTGAAATAATAATTTGTCCATTAGAAGTATTACCTTTAATAAGAACCACCACCTGATTAAAATCTTGCGGACGTACAGCTATTATAATTATATCGGCTTTTCTAACTGATTCCTCAACATTTAGAATAGATACAATGCCGTAGGTATTATGAAGATATTCAATTCTTTCGTCCAAGACATCATAAACGTAGATGTTACCTGGTACCAATACTTTATTGTTGATAATACCACGAATAATACCTTCAGACATATTTCCTCCACCTATAAATACTATTTTTTTATTTAACATAACGAATTCTCCTTTTTTTCGTATTTAAATTTGAGTAATTATAGAGCATTAATTTTAAACATCAATTTACAGTTGCTAAAAATCTCTTAATGTTAAAATATCTTTTTCAAATCAGAAAATTTAGATAAATTTAATTCTGTAGTTTATAATTTATATTTTCAAGTGCATTTTTGTTCTCATATCTTTATTGAGGAAGATTTTCTTATTTATTTTCAACACTCTCTTTATTATTCTTACTATATGGAAATGCATTTTTATTTATAAACTCTTTATAAATCATAAATGCTACTAAGACAATACCTATATATCCTGAAATAGGATATAGAATATTTACCAATTGATCAAATGGTAATAATGTACCAGCAAACATACCAACAAGAGTTAGTCCTGTTGCAACGATATTGAACTTTTTAGTTTTGTCTACAGCAAAGTTTCTAGTAACAACCAAAATAATAGAAGATACTGCTGAATAAATACACAGCGTTAGTATTGGAGCAAAAACCATTCCTAAAATAGGAGAAACATGTTTAGCAATTGCTAATGTAGGTACTTGCTGACCTCTAATAACATCTAAATAAACAATTTCCATTATAACTACAAAAACAACTGCAACAAAAATTCCACCAACTCCAATCAAACTTGAGAGCTTTGCTTCCTTTACATTCTTGCAAGATGATCCACTAATAACAAAGAATGTGATACCAAACATAAGACCTAAAAATGCCCATAATATTGCTGACCAGAGCCAATTACCAGAAGCTGTTTTAAATCCAGCTGTCGCTATAAGAGCACTATTAGCCGACAATAAATTTGGCTGTTTTGCAAAAGTAGCTAAAGCAGCAATACCCATTATTGCTAAAAACACTATCTTAACAGGTCCAATAACACCTATTATGTCAATAAGTTTTTCAACTCCTAGCACTGCTGTAGCCAATGCCAAAAGAGCTACAATATATGTGCCCATGGAGGATGCAATTCCATAATACTGATGAAGTGTTGCACCTGCACCTGCTAGCATTGTCACATATATACCATACATCAATACAACACTAAACCATACATAAGCTTTACCTACATATTTACCACAATAATATACAAAAATATCATATGGATTTTCAAATTGCATTTTCTGTCCTGTTCCATATAAGGTATAGGCAAAGAACCCCAATAAAATCGTATAGATTATAGCTCCTATAAGACCCTTTGCTGCACCACTTGTTGCTAAGAATTGTAAAACCTCTTGTCCTGTTGCAAACCCTGATCCAATCCAATATGCACACAATGCTCCTGCAAGAATTAGTACTTTTTTCACCCTAATTGATTCTTTTTCCATCTTTGTCCCTCCTTGTATTTTTAAATTAGTTAATATAAAGTTTTTTCTTTAATTATTTTTTATTAAATTAAAGAATTAAGTTTTTTAATAACCTTTTACTCACCCACTTTTCAAATAAATTCATCAAAAACAAATATTGTACCCCCTTTTTTTAAATTGGTGATAAAAATTTTATTAAATCTAAATTCTTTATAATAAAAGCTCAGTAAAACTTTGTTTTTCAAAATAATTATCTAGCATGATATATACATGTAATCATCTTTATTTTTTGTTACTATAATAAATAGTATAATTCTACATTCTGGTATTTTTAATTTCATTTTTTAAATTGCAATTATATTTTTTTGCAAGAAATAAGAAAATCAAAGCATTTTTTTACATGATACATTCATGTAATCATTTTCATATTTCATTACCACTTATTTATAGTATAATTTCATATTATAGAATTTTCAATTCCGTTTTATTAAAATTAATGGATATATTTTTAAGAATTTAAAGTATTTTCTCCAAATTACTTTATAAAGCTTATTATTAAGCATAAGTAAAATAGAATTTCTAATTCTGTTTTATGCTTCCTCCTATATTTTGTTTTAAAAAATATTAATATATAAGTTGATAATATTTGCTTTCTAAAATAAAAAAAGGATTAATAAATTAATGTTGCTGTTCTTAAAAGATAAAAATAAATGTGTGCGTGGTGTTATAATCCGGAATTGTGCAGTCCATCTTTTTCAATCCATTATCAAAAGAAAAAATGTATTTTATGTGATTATATTCTTTTTGATATTAAGCATATGGATCCAGAAATGCATAAAAAGTATACGGGTGTTTCAACGGAAATTATTAAGAAGAATCTTTTAATGCTTGTAAAAGACTTGAACATTAGAGAAAAAATAATAATTAGAGTTCCTTTTATTCACAATGTAAATGATAATAAGCAGAATGTGAAGCAGCTTTGTAATTTTATGCTTGCACAAGGATTAAGGAATAGTATTAAAGGATACTGAATGATAAACTTAATCAAGAATTTGATTTAATTCGAGGGGTGGAAACTGGAAAAGTTCAGTGCAATTAAAGGTGATTTATTCTGTTTGGTGCGGTGCTCCTCGTAGGCAGCAAAAAGGATACCAACAATAACTGAGGAGGTCATTGAAAAATATGTCCAAACGGGCCAGCCCAGACTGTTTCCCTGTATCAGCGGATACAGCAGCAAGATCAGCGAGGCCACCGCCATGAGCGTGCCCAGTATATCTACACGCAACGGTTTACTCGATTTCAACTCTACAAGTACGATAGCGGCAGCAATAAAAGTACAAACTCCAATCGGAACATTTATGAGGAACACAGTACGCCAGTGAAGCTGAAAAAGATTAATTTTGATCAGAAATACTCCCACTATAGGCCCAGCAACAGTTGCCAATCCGCTGATTCCGCTGTAGACGCCAAGTGCTCCGGCACGTTCTTCAGGTGCAAATAAAACCTGAATATAAGAAAGCACCTGCGGAACCATCATCGCGGCCATTATTCCCTGGAGTGCTCTCGCAAAAATCAGGACATCAATAGTAGGGACAAAACCTGAAACAGCGGATGTAATCGTAAACCCCGCCATGCCCAGTAAAAATATTTTTTTGCGGCCCCAAATGTCCCCAAGCCGCCCGCCGGTAATGACAAACAGCGCCATTCCGAGAATATAAGCATTTGCCGTCCACTCGACATACGATGAACCGGCATGTAAACTATTTGAAATGGAAGGTATGGCAATGTTGATCACCATGGTATCCAATATGTCCATAAACGTGCCGAACAAAAGCATGACTAAGGCAAATATGCGGTGCTTGCCGTTCTTATTTTCTTCCTGCATTATCGTGTTCCCCCTATATTATTTCTGGCACCCTTCCAAAACCAACGCTGAACCGAAATCCTTTAGGCCCGTATGCAGATCTTCTCTTTCACACGCCGGCCCATTCCGCAAACCAGTAACAACAGGTACTTCTTTCACATCAAATTCCAGTACCTCAAACATGTGTTTCGTGTAATCAATATACGATTTGAACAGGTCGGCATCAGGATTCCCTTGATTAAACGAAAGAATCAATTTTTGTTTCACAGCATTTTCTTTGAAAAACGGGGAGAATCGCGGAGAAAATCGTGCAAACAGCCTGTCGGTGAATATCTTACCTTGGGCACTCATCTGCCCCATGTAAATCGGTAAGCCTAAAACAATGGCATCGGCATGCTCAAGTGCGTCATAAATTTTCTGCATGTCGTCCTTGATAACACAACCCTGATCGCCCTTGTGGCAGGCCCAACAACCACGGCATGGTTTGATATTAAGATTGCTAAAACTGAAGGTACTCGTTTCGGCGCCCTGTTTCTTCGCACCTTCGAGTATTTTGTTTACAATAAATGTAGTATTGCCTTCTTCACGCTGACTTGCGATAATTCCGATGATATTCATTCTTTTTCCTCCTTGCATATAAGATTTGTTTCTCCTTTGTTCTGCAGATTTGTTCATTGTACGATCTCCTCTCGTAATGGCATTTTTGTTTCCTTGTCAACGTAATCATTTTATCATTTTATTGTTTCCTTGTCAACATTAATATTGAAAAGGAAACAATAAGGCTCACGGATTTAAAGGCGCACAAAAATGCATCCCATCCTCAATGAGGGTGGGATGCCAGTGATTTCGTATTTCTTAATGTATTTCAATGGGACTCTGTATAACTATAGTTTATCAAATTTTATATCTACACCTAGTTTCTTTATTTCCGTATCCAAATGTATATTATACTTTTCCGCAAAGTCGAGTATAACATCAAGCTGTTTCTCGGTTACTTGTTCAAAAAAAGGTTGATCTCTATCCTTAAACTCTTTGTGCATTTCCTCATGGATATTATAAATTGCTTTTCCTTGCTCGGTGGGTTTAAAATAGACTTCTTTATTGTTATTCAGCTTCTGATAGCTTTCTATAAGCCCTTTTTTTACGAGCTTCTTAGTTAGTTTGCTTATAGCACCTCTGGTCATGTCAAAGGACTCCGCCAGCTTTGTCACATTGGAATCTTCATCTTTTCCGATATAAGCAATACAATGTATTTCAGAAGGATTATAACCCTTAAGCCTGTCTTTCATCTTAAAGCTATCAAGCCACATTCTTTTTTTAAATATATTCCATAAACCCATCATGGCCTGTTCTTCTTTGTCCATGGCCTGTCCTCCTATCTGTTGGTGTATTAACAATATTATATTAAATTTTTGTTTCTATTTCAACAATGTTAAAATAATTATTCTAAGAATTAAACTACATCAATCAACGTATTAGCATTACTAAATATTTAGTAATGCATTTGAAATTTTTTCAAATCTTTCATCAGTTATACCAAGTTTTTTTCTGAATCTTTCATCTTCCATTCTGGCAATAATTATCTTGTCAGGAGATATTTTATTGATAATATTTTTTATCCTCTGAATTGATTCTTCATCATCGTTATAACCCTTAATGATAGTAATTTCAAATATAAACTTTCCTTTGTATTGTTTATTAAAAGCAATCATATTTGAAATATATTTTGCTAATGTATACCCTTCAATAGGTCTTTGGATTTTTTGGAAGCCCTCTTCTGTTATTATTTTTAGTTCTCCAACAACTTCATCACATTTATTGGCAATTTTCATATATTCATCTCTACCTAATAAATATCCATTAGAAAACAGCCTTACAGGTAGACCTTTGCCTTTAATAAAGTTAATAATATCATCGATTTTGTCATTTACTAAGGCCTCTCCTTTTGAGTTAATAAAAATTAATTCTGGTTTTGTATTTTCTATTATGCTTTCTAGTTCAATCAATGAACTTTCTATTTTATTAAATGACTTTTGGGTATCTACCTTGTTTTGCGATCTTCCAATAGGACAAAATATGCAGTCAAAGTTGCAGTACTTTTCTGGAAGTATGTTAATTTCCAGTACTCTTTTTCCATCTTCAACATAAATATCTTTATAGCTAAAATCACCCATTACCTTATCCCCCTCAAATTAATTTATTGATACTTCTTTATTGTTAATATTAAGATTTGAGTAAAACTATACTTATTTTTACTATTTTTAAATTATATAGGTAATATTTTATGGCTTATTAAAAAGAAAATAAAAAACCCTAAGGAAATATTATAAAAATATCTCCCGGGCTTTTATCCTTCCGTGTACACAACTAAATGTGCGTTCTCTCTCGGACCAGCCAGCTGCAAACTGCGGAACCCTAGAAAACTCAAATATATAAAATTTCTTGTAACCTATAAGTTGCAACTTATAAATTTAATTTAGCATAATAGTTGATTTAAATCAAGTCAATATTTTTTCTTCTATGACTTTCAGTATCTCATATATAAACCATTTTCTTTCATATTACTTAAAATTATATTTTCATAACATACTTATTGATATTCCTAAAACTATCTTTTCTTCACGTTATCTTTTGATATTTCTACTCTTCGTACCGGCTTAGAGCTGAAGCTCGAGATGAATGCCCAGAAAAACAAGGTGGTCAGCGCAGGAAGTGCATAAAGTTACGGAGAACATGAAGGTTTACATCCATGGATGGAATTGAACAACCCTGTACTAAACAGTACGCACGGATTGTGTGAGAGGCGGCTGCTCAACGAATGGGCAGCTTCCTACTCGATTGCTGATAAGCCTTGCAAGAAAATATTCATTTAATATTATGTCAACAAATGCGAGGCAGTAGTTCTCCACCTGGCTGAGGCAGAAGCGTCTGTGAACCAATGGCTGTTTTCATAATTACCTTGCCGGGCATATCAGAGGTAACCTCACCGATAATTGCGGCGTTCTTCGAATAAGGGCAACCGTGAAGTGTCTCAATGACCGACAGAGCCTCTTCCTTTGGTACAAATACTACAAGCCTGCCCTCGCAGGCCAGATACAGAGGTTCCAGCCCAAGCATGCCGCAGATACCGGACACCTCTCCGGCAACCGGGATCTTTTCAGCATCCAGGCGTATTCCAACACCACTCTGTCCTGCGATCTCATACAGCACTGTACCGACACCGCCTCGTGTGGCGTCACGGATAACATGAATATTCTTAGTGGTATTGAACATTTGTTTAACCGTATCCCACAGAGGAGCGCAATCACTTGTGATGTTTGCATCAATGCCGAACTCATCCCTGGCAAGCAGAATTGCACAACCGTGCCGCCCTATATCACCGGTTACGATAACGGCGTCACCCTGCCGGGCCAGCTTTCCTGAAGGATTGGCACCCGCCAATATCCGACCAATTCCGGTAGTGGTAATAAAAATATTGTCCACCTGACCTTTTCCCGTCACCTTGGTATCGCCGGCCACAATCTTCACGCCGGCTTCCTTCGCCGTCTTTTCCATCGCCTCCGCAATTTGCTCCAGTTTTTCCATCGGAAATCCCTCTTCAATTACAAAGGCACAGGATAGGTAAAGCGGTTTTGCGCCCATGCAGGACAAATCGTTGACTGTTCCGCATATACTGAGTTTTCCGATGTTCCCACCTGGAAACTCATAGGGTGAAACGATAAAACCGTCCGTAGTAAATGCAATCTTCCCTGATTCTATTGGCAGGACCGCCGCGTCATCTGCAGTTAAATCCGGATTAGAAAAATGAACCTTAAATATCTGATCAATCAGCTCTGACGTCTGCTTTCCGCCTGCACCGTGAGCTAGCATAACCGTTTTATACATTTAAATCTCCTCCATACTGATAATAGGCTGAGCATGCACCCTCGTTGGACACCATGCAAGCACCCACTGGATGCTGCGGTGTGCAGCCAGTCCCAAACGCTTTGCAGTCTGATGGCCTGCATTTTCCCTGAAGTACATCGCCGCAGCGGCATGCGGGGCTGCTCCTGCCAGTGATCTTCGGTAGACTGAACCGAAGCCTTGCATCAAAACCACCATACACATCTCGAAGTTTAAGACCGGAACCTTCTATCATTCCAAGCCCACGCCATTCGGCATCGCAGGGCTCCATGACTTCTTTTATAAGCTCTTGCGCAAGTACATTGCCTTCGGGCTTCACCACCCGCGGATAACAGTTCCGGAAAAATGGCTTTCCTTTCTGACTCAACTTGATCACAACAGCAAGTGCGGTAAGAAGCTCGTCCGCAGTAAAACCCGTCACGACACCGGAGATTCCCTTTTTAACAAGCTGTTCACAGACATACGTTCCGGCAATAGCGTTGACGTGTCCCGGATAGAGGAATGCGTCAGCACTGTTCTTCAGTACTTTGTAAGCATTTGGCATCGTCTTGTTGGCACCTAGGATAGTGAAATTTTTGAGGCCCGCCATTTTAGCTTTTTTGACAGCGAGACACGCTGCCGGCACTGTAGTTTCAAATCCCACTGCAAGAAAAACAACATTTTTATCCGGGTTTTTCCCAGCGTATTCAACGGCATCCAGCGGAGAATATACCATCTTGATAGCCGCACCCTTCGGCCTGGCGCCGGCTAGACTTACCTTTGATCCGGGAATGCGGATTAGATCGCCAAAAGTACAGATAACCGCACCATGATCAAGTGCGAGCATGACGGCCTCGTCGATAAATCCAACCGGCGTAACACAGACCGGACACCCGGGGCCGGAGATCAGTTCAACGGCTTCGGGCAGGATTTTCCGGATTCCCAGTCTGAAAATTTCATGGGTATGCGTGCCGCATACTTCCATAATGCGAAGATGCCGGCCATTATAAGATTCAATAATTTCCTTTGCGGATGCATTACGATTTCCCATTAAAGCGTCTCCATAATTTTACTAGTTTCATCAGCATCGCTGTCAGTAATTTTGGCAATAGCCATTCCTGCATGAACCATAACATAATCACCGGGTTCGAGATCCTCCATCAGATCTACCGATACCTTCCTTTTGGCCCCGGACATGTCAATAACCGCCGTGTCTTCATCGATGTTGACAACCTTTGCTGATATTCCTACACACATAATTCATACCTCCAATATTTGATAATATAATTCATTTAAATACATGATTTTATTGATTTAGATGGTACATGGCGGCAACTGCCTGACCGAGCGCGATCCCGCCGTCGTTCGGAGGGATAAGACTGTGAAGCAACACAGTAAATCCATGTTCCCGCAGCCGTGAAGTACACATTTCGGTGAGGAGCCGATTCTGGAAAACGCCGCCGCTGAGCGCACACACATCAAGCCCTGTTATATCCCGGGCCTTTTCACAACCTGCCGTAATCATTTCCGCCAAGGCAACATGGAACCTATAGGCGAGCTCTTGTGTGTCTCCACCCGAAAGCACCAAATCCGTCAGATATTTCACCAGTTCATCCGTGCAAAGCACAAACCTGTTTTTTACGGAAATCAACATTCGATGGACGGCGCCGGAAACTTTTTCCGAGATATCCGGATACTGTTCACAGTAAGTCTCGGCGGCAAACTGGAGCGCCATTGATGCCTCACCCTCAAATGTTGAAATTCCCCTTATGCCGAGAATGGCGCTGACCGCGTCGAAAAGCCGTCCAGCACTGGTGGAAAGGACACTGTTGAGCTTCTTATCCGCCATCATCATCTGCACACGCATTACCTTTGGGCTGCACAGGCCCAGCGCGGAGATAACATCAGCTGCCTTATCTTGATATAGAGCGTAAAGCATCGAAACGGCAATACGCCATCCCTCCTGAGCCGAGACATCACCACCAATCTGCAAAAACGGGCGGATACTGCCGAGCCGTTCGAATCCGCCGTAAGACGATTTTAAAAACTCGCCTCCCCAGATGGTTCCGTCAGCCCCATAGCCAGTGCCGTCAAAAGAGACTCCGATCACATCATCTGCATAATCGTTTTCCGCCATACACGAAACAATATGAGCGTAATGATGCTGTATCTTCATGATCGGTAGGCCAAGTTCTCCCGCAATGGCCGTTGTGTTGTATCTCGGGTGCATATCGCACGCCACAATCTGCGGCTTTGCTTCAAGCAGCGTTTCCATTCTTTCAACAGATTCGCGCAGGGCACAGACGGTGCGTATGTCCGCCATATCTCCAACATAGGGGGACGGATAAAACAGTCTATTTTTCCCAATGCAAAACGTATTTTTCAGCTCGCCGCCAATACCAAGGACCTGTCCGTGAAAATCACTTGAGAGCATAAATGGCAGCGGTGAGTATCCGCGTGACCTCCGAATCATATAGGGTTTTCCCTGAAAAAAATCCATGACAGAATCGTCGGCTCTCAAGCGGATTTTCCGATCGTGCGACAAAACCACATCGCAGAATCCTGAGATTTCGTGTAAGACATCCTCATCACTTTTGCAAATCGGCGCACCCGATACGTTTCCGCTCGTCATTACCAGGCAGTCCGTCATTTGAACATCGTCATCATAAGTAAAGAGCAGCATCTGTATTGGCGCATAGGGCAGCATAACTCCAACCATCGGGTTATCTGGCGCAATCTGATCGCAAAGACGGCTGACTGGCTTCTTTCTCAGAAGGATGATGGGCTTTTGGGGACCGTTTAATATTTTCTCCTGCCCAGGGAGAATCATACACTCGCGTTTTACCGTGTTCAGATCATGCAGCATAACCGCAAACGGCTTTATAGGTCTACTTTTTAGTGCACGCAGACGGTTGACGGCTCTTTCATTCGATGCGTCACAGCAGAGGTGAAAACCACCAATTCCCTTGACCGCCGCAATTTTTCCATCCATTATGGCACGTCTTGTATAGGTAATCGCATCCGCACCACGCTCCGAACGTTCAAGCAGATACACCTGAGGACCGCAGTCGTTGCAGCAAACTGGCTGTGCATCGTACCTTCTGGTTTCGGCATGGGTGTATTCATATTCGCAGGCAGGGCACATCGGGAATTCTCCCATGCTTGTGCGGACACGATCGTAGGGCATGGAATCGAGAATAGTCAGCCTCGGGCCGCAGGCAGTACAATTGATAAAAGGGTGCAGATAACGCCGATTGTTTCTGTCAAAAAGCTCCTGTTTACACTTGTCGCATGTGGCAATGTCCGGTGAAACAAAAATATCTCCAACCTCTTTTTCGCTTTCAATAATTTCAAAGCTCTCCGCAGTCTTTTCGTCAGTCTTGTTTAGATCTATCTTTAAAATCGTCGATCTCTCAGGAGGTTCGTTTTTAAGCACTTTCAAAAACGCATGAAGTGCTTTGTCCGTTCCCTGTACATGCACTTCCACGTAAGATCCCTTGTTGGCCACACTTCCCTTGATGCCGAACCGGTGGGCAATTCTGCTGACAAACGGCCGGAAGCCCACACCCTGGACAATACCGTAAATCCTGATGATCAGAGAAGACATTTTCATCAATTCACTCCCTTTCTTTATACCACCGCTTTACACGGTTCATTCTTCCAGTCTGCCGGATACTGCGAAATGCGGAAAATCAATAAATTGGCCATAATAGTGCCTGAGTGCACGTTTCAAAAAACTGTCACCGATAACCACGTTATAGCCGCCGTCTTCCACAGCAGCGGCAAACTGCCGCTCGTCCGTGAGTCTGAAGTCCCCCTTCTGCTTCAAATCATCCTTCAGCATGAACCACGATGCAACCGTCACGTCGGCATCGACACTATCAAGTATTCTATTGCGTACCGAGTTTGCCAGTATTTGCTGATGGATCACAAGCACCCGTTTTCCGGCAAGTCCTGTTAACTTTTCCTTCAGATTTTTCGAAATGAGGGGACAACCTATGGTATACGGTGTCCCGAAGGTTGATCTCAGGTATTTCGCAGTTTTAAGACCAGCAGGAGATACAACCAGGTTTTTTTCTGCGGCAGAGGCGTGCTGTACACTGTCAAGACCGCGGCCCATTCCATAGCAAACGGCCCTGCCAAGGCCACTGTGCTCCACCGCCGAAGCCATAAGCTCCCCGGCCTGCAGGCTAGAAAATTCAAGCGGTGTCACTCCCAGCACGCCGACGGTGCCGCGTTTTACCGGAAAGCCCTCCGTGGCAAAGCCCTGAAAAAGTTTCAGCATGGCGCTCTCTTCCCCCTCATCATAGAGGCTGGTCCCGCTCGTCTCAATAGTAATTGCCGGAAGTCCAGTCCTTTTCTCGGCCATGCGCTTAAGTGCACGAAAATCCGTTCCTATGACCGCCGGCACAGGTGTGCCGATAATCGCCGTAAACGCTGCGTCTATCTTTGATACGGCATCCTGCAGTTTTGTAATCAACCGTTCGTCACATCCGAGTATCGCATCCATGTCCCGCAGCCCAGCACTGAAAATGGCACTTTTTTTCTGGAACCAGCGCGGCTCATCAAAGCCGCATACGTTCCCGGTACATCCACCTGCATCACAGATCACAATAAGACTTCCAAGTTCGAAGAGTACCGATACGGCTCCGGATATATCCGGAGCGAACGGCGACAGATATTTAATCATATTCATTCAGTCCTCCTTGCTAAATACTGTATCGAGCGCTTCAAAAAGTGCCGTCACACCGGCATATCCAAAGGGTTGGAGTTCCTCATTCCAGTCAACTCCGGCACATCCCGGATGATAATAGGCCGCATCTTTGCCAATGACGGCGTTTACGTTCGAATCATCTGAGTCGTAATAGAGCATGGTCGGAGAAAGATTGGAATAAATTTTTGTCTGCGGACTGAGCCGTGCAATTTTTTTGAGGTAGGCAAAATTCACATCGCCCACAGTGCCGTAGATTTCGGAAACCGCGAATCCATATCGGATTAACGCCAGTGACAACTCAAAGGGGTCGGCATTTGCCCATTCACCTACCGCGAACGTGACATTGTTGTGATCACTGCGAAATTTTTCAACTGATGCGGATGCCATATTGTAATATTTTCGGTCGTCGAAGGTCACACCCAAGGCCTGACCGAAAAGATGATACTGATTGCGTATTTTGTCCAGCTGATACATCCTTGTCAGTTCAATACTTGGGATATTCAACTTTTTTTCCATGTCCAGCACGGCATGTCTCGCCTCCTGGCTCAGCACAAGATTGAAGTTCGCCTGAGCCATGGTCAAATACTCACCAAAATCCCGGCATCGGGAAATTTCACGGATCTGATGTATACCCGCCTGTCTTAGGAGAGCATACAGCTCGCAGTCGTCCCTCAGCGGCGAAAAATATCCGATGATATTCATTGCATCCGGCTTTTTAGGGGCAGGTTTCAGCAGGGAATAAATGGACTGGCACACCGCGACCATGGGCGGTAGACGCCCCTCCCGTGTCAGTGCATACATATAGCATGGAATCACGGGAACTCCCGCATGCTCAGATGCCCTTTTGCATACACGTTCCATATCCGTTCCAAGCAGTGCGTCAACACAGGTAATGCAGATCATGACAGCCGTTGGCACCGTATCACATGCCTCACAGACCTCCTTAACTGCATTTGGAATTTTGGTCAGATGCCGCCCTGTGACAATATCAGTTTCATCCATCGTCATGTAAAAAAATCGTTCTTCATAGCCCTTTTGGCTGAGTGCAGCTGTGTTTCTTCCGCAACAGCCCGGTGAAATAAGCAGCATTACGGAGCCTGGGATGGCCAGTCCAGCACGTTTGACGCCGAAACCCTGTGCGCCCGGAGAGTTGAACGCCAGCGTTGCAGGTGAACTGTAAATCAAGTGCGTAGACGAAAGCAGCTCATCTGGTATATCGGAATACCCACGGTGCACTAGTTCTTCGGCGCTTATGTAATATGCCTTATTCATCGGTTTCTTCATCCCCAGACAATAACTCTGCCAGGTCGAAAAATTTGCAGCTTACAGGCAGTGAAGCATCCCCCTCTATGACAGTTTTCCCCATATCTTCGTATCGAATAATATCGTCACTTCTCGGAATATCCGCAACAATTGGCAGACCGACATTTAAGGCAAACGCCCGGACTTTTTCCTCCTCATGATCCACATTTCTACGATTAAATACGATGCCGCGCACCTTTGCGTAACTGCGGTCGGCAAAATTATGGACGGCGGTGTTGATATTATTTGCAGCATAAAGTGCCATTTTTTCACCGGAAGTAACGATCAGCACCTCTGATGCATACTCCTCCCGTATCGGTGCGGCAAATCCACCGCACACAACGTCTCCGAGCACGTCGTAAAGGACAACATCGGGGCGGTATTTTTCAAAAAGATCCAGATCGTTCAACAAGCTGAATGTCGTAATGATTCCACGGCCCGCACACCCGAGCCCCGGAGTCGGCCCACCGGTCTCGATGCACAAGACATGCCCAAAGCCCTCTTTTGTGATTTCCTCCAGATGATCCGGCTCTCGGTCGAATTTTCGCAAATAATCCATAACTGGCATGACCCGATTCCCGGCAAGCAGGTTGATCGTCGAATCCGCTTTCGGATCGCAGCCAATCTGGATTACTTTTTTCCCAAGAGAAGCAAATGCAGCACTTAGATTACTCGTAATCATTGATTTTCCTATTCCACCTTTCCCGTAAACAGCTATTTTTATCATATCGTTTCCTCCAGTTTCAGCTTTCTATTAATCAAATTCGGTATTTGTTCCCGGTAGCACCTTCCGGAAAATGCCTCGTGCGGCAGACTGTAAAACGATACGTCATCCGGACATATCGGCTTATAGAGAGGATCCGCTATGACACTGCCGGCTAAAGCAAACTGTCTCGCTGCATCATCCTCATTCGGAATGAGAACGTCCCCCTCCGCCGTCAGTTCTTCCGTTGTTTCCAGCGGACAGAGTACCCTGACTGATCTACCGGATTCCACCTCGATTGCACGTGCAAGCGATCCAGCAAATATGCTTTCGCCGACAACTGTCAGTCCGCCATCCGATCCACTTTTCCGCTCTGCACAGGGCACACTGCTTTTTCCACTCTTTGCAGCTCTTCTAAGTACATGGGCAAGGATGTCGGCAAACCCGATTCCAAATGGAACACCGGCAACGTATGGAGTACCGAACTGTTTTTGCAGCATTTTTGCGGTGGCAAGACCGCTGTATGACACAACAAGGTTGACATGTGCACTGCCCGCCAGGCTGATACGATCCAAATCACTCCCCATTGCCATGCAGGATACAAGCCTAAATCCACTTTCGGCGAGCCACCGTTTGATCGATTCCACGCTGCCATTTATTGAGAAGTCCAATGGTGTTGCCCCGATAATATTCACGGAGAGATCTTTAGACCTGGCAACATCTCCATGGCAAAAATACTTCACGACAGTCTCCAATGCACAGGAAGCACCGGTAAGATAGGAGTGCATGCCATTTGTGCTCAAGCCGAAGGTCGGGATACCGGTCTTTTCACCGATCACCTTGGCAATTGCCTTAAAGTCCGTCCCGATCATCATTGCCACCGGAGAACCGCATATGGCGATGAACCTCGGCGAAAGTTCCCCAGCCGTATTCACAATATCGCCAATCAATCTATTGTCGTCACCCAGGATGGCCTCCGTCTCCGTCAGTGCGGATATATAGATCATGCTGTCCAGATCATACCACCTGGGCTCGTCATGCGTTGTATATGTAGAATTGCATCCCGATGCGTCATGAATTACAGTCATTCCCCCAAGCTCAAAGAGAGCGGAGCAGACACCCGAAATATCCGCCGTATAAGTTGATATAATTCTTGCCGTCTGTCTCATAAGCAGCTCTCACACCCCAATCCTTTATACTGGATGACCGTTTTCACGTCCTTTTCGTGCAGATATGCATCGGTCATCATTTCGGCAAGATGGACGATCCCATCAAAACCGTACATTCCGCCGCCTGCCACGATATTTACAAAATGGCCTGTTTCATTGAAATACGCAGCCTTCTGGCCGATAGCCAAAACTTTTTCATCATGGCTGCCATGAGCGGCAAACCGCATCTTCGGGTGAACCGTCGAGGACAGCACAAGTTCCGGTTTATTTTCTTTCAGCCAGACAAAATCCCGCCCGTCCTCATCGAGAAAACTGTCCACATAGACTTTTTTCACCGCAAAGTCGTGTTCCACAAGCAGGCGAGCTAATCCGAGAGGACGCGGTGTCGAGGTGTAGTCGATGGCAATCGGTATATTTCCAATAATACGGTATGCGTCTTTAATCGCCTTGTCCGCTCTGTCCATGGCATCCGAGAAATCTGGCATCTTAATTTCAAGAACATTAGAAAGTTTCCTGTAATTTTCCATGATTTCTTTGTACGAATAACTCAGCGGCAGATACAGATGATTCTGTCCAAGCCTTTGACAAAGTTCCTCACCAGCAGCAAACGCTGCGGGAAGATATGTAATATTGACGGCGCTTTCCGCCATCTTCAAATAGTCTCCATAAGTTTTACAGAGTGCAATATCCCTGATCTCGAAGCCTGCGCCGCGTATTAAGGAAACAAATTCACTCGATTCATCAGTGGGCCTGTCGTTTCCGATGATATTGACATATTTTTTATTCTTCTGCACCGATCTTAATGGACTGTACAGCTGTCGGCGCATAATCTGATCCATTGTCAGTCCACTCTTGCGCATCGTGGGAGTCATATAACACTCAACAAAATCAACGCCGGGAAAACGCGTGCTCAGTTCAGTCAGAGCTACTTTGAAATCACAACCAGTAAAAAGATGGATACAGCTGATAAACACAAGCACAGCCGGTGGAAGCGTATCCATTTTATTCAGAATATCAGCCGTACCATCGACAATATTCCGCTCCATACTGCCATCCAAAAGGTCGTTCTCATGAACCGAAACCCAGGACATCCTATCCATGGCGTTCATCTCAGCCGCGGTGAGAATGACACCGCGCAGACATCCCTCGGCACAAACGAATACCTGGTGCGACTGTGGTATCAGCATCCCCGTATGCACGATGTTCCATGGTCCCCTGGCCGGTGCATTGTATTCCAGCCCGGAGAGAAACGGTGACGGAAATTCGGCATCACGTATTCTTATTTCCTCTCCGATCATACCTGCTTTTCCATTGATTTTTTTCAGCACACTGTTTCTCCTTCTCTTTTGCTTATGCATGTGCAGTATATTTTCAGAGAGGCTGCGGTATTGAGAAGCCATTTTGCTGTCTGGAAAGGCTTCGATAACTGTCTTATTCAGCAGTTCCGCATCTCGTACAGTCTCACTCAAATCAAGCGCTCCGGCGATTTCTGTATGGAAATCAGCCGCCAGTTCTTTCACCTTTTTCTCCTCGTTTTTTACGTTTCGGCGATTTAAGATCAGCCCGCCGAGAGAAGCGTAGCCACGGCCTTTAAAATCTTCCACAGCCATAGCAATATTTGCCGCTGCGTAAATCGACATATTTTCTCCAGATGTTATAATGAATACACTATCGGCATAGCCACCGTGCATGGGCATGGAAAATCCGCCACAGACCACATCTCCGAGCACGTCATACATTACAACGTCTGGTTTGTATGTTTCATATGCGCCCTTCTGGGCGAGCTTTTCAAGTGCGGCGATGATACCTCGTCCCGCGCAGCCACGCCCCGGCAAAGGTCCACCCGCTTCAACGCAGATTACTCCGTCAAAGCCGACGCATACCATATCATCCAGTGCAAAATCATTGTTATATTTTCTCACAAGCTCCAACACAGTGGGTATTTTTGTACCGCCGTGAAGGATGGCGGTGGAATCTGCCTTCGGGTCACAGCCTATCTGCATGACCCTGAGCCCTTTTTCAGCCATCGCCGCCGCCAGATTTGAAACCGTGGTTGATTTCCCGATACCACCTTTTCCATATACAGCTAACTTAATCATTTTTTCCACCTCCTGCATAATTTTTCTGCACTGAAATTATACTTCAGCGCAAAATCATTGTTATATTTTCTCACATTTCTGTTGTAGGGCAGGGATCAGAGTTTGGTACTTCCATCTGCCGATCAAAATGGTCCCCTTTTGAGAAGTCTGGAACAAAGCCGGCGGTTTGTATCCGGCCGGCAAGGCAGTGGAAGCATTCCGCTGATTCCTCACCCATACAGATTTTATTATCATAGAGAGAGTAATCTCTGCGGTGCTCCGTCGGGGAAAGGTTTGGCATAACCACGTTAGCACTTGCCTGAAAACCTTTCTCCCTGCCAATTGGGTCAACAGTACCAAGTGCAGTCGTTGCAGGAAGCAGCGATTTTGGCAACAGAAACCTTAAAAGCGAGAGCAATATCAGCGTCGTCCTTGACGAAGGTTCATAATAATTTGCGAATTGAGTGTCCTTATGCGGAATAAAAGGACCTATTCCTACCATATGAGGCTGTAAATCTCGAAGAAATATAAAATCCTCAGCCAGTGTATCATACGTCTGATAAGGTGAATCCACCATAAATCCAGAACCAACCTGATAGCCTATTTCCTTGAGATTATACAGGCACTGCATACGGTTTCTGAGACTCAGTTCAGGCGGATGAAGCTTTCTGTAATGTGCTTCGTCGGCCGTTTCATGCCGCAAAAGGTATCGATCTGCACCGGCGTCAAAAAGCCGCCTATATGAGTCTCGGCTCCTTTCTCCCAATGAAAGCGTAACCGCACTCTCAGGAAAACTGGCTTTGATGGCTGAGACAATATGGCACATCCGTTCATCGGTATAATATATATCCTCACCGCTCTGTAATACAAAAGTCCGATATCCAAGCCTGTATCCGATTGTACAACAGTTTAGGATTTCCCCATCTGAGAGTCTGTATCTGCGCGCATTAAAATTGCTTCTTCGAATACCACAGTAATAGCAGTCGTTTCTGCAGAAACTTGAAAACTCTATAAGCCCGCGGAAATATATTTTTCGTTCATAGTATTTTTCCCTGATTTCTTCCGCACGACAGGCAAGCAGAGAAAGCACCTCCGTCTGTGCATTCTGTAAAAAAAACCTCAATATTTCAGAAAGTTCCCTTTTACAGGCATTATTCAAAAAGTCAGTCAGTTTCGACGCGTCATTTGCGTCATTCAATTGAATCGTCATCGCCCACCACCTCTTCTCTGTCATTTACCATAGCGTCCAACTTCCACAGCGCCTCCGGTTATTTTGGGTAAAGTCATTACCTCCCCTTATTATAAGCTTCTGGTTTATTTCGGTTAGACAAATAATAGCCGTATCCTGACGGATACGGCTATTTCATATTTAACAGCTATATCGATCTTTCGTCTCAAAAAAATTTTGACGTCAGGCTGATATTTGTTTGATTTAATTATTAATTTGTAACATTAGAATATACCGTTTTTGCAGTAACTCCTTTAATTCGACCGATTTTCCCCGCAATAGTATTGATCTTGTCCTGCGGAGCATCAATCACGATGCTAATAATATTGATTCCCTTTTCACGATAGGGAAGTCCCATGCGCCCAATAATATAGGAACCGTATTCATGCAACAGATCATTGATCTGCTCTGCACATTCCCTGCTTTCCGCAATGATTGCGATAATGGCCACTCTTGTTTCCATCGGCACCACCTCATAATTTACCAATTCTTTTATGATATTGATTATATTTCAATTTCAGTAAAAAGTCAAATAATAAGAATACCGTTAATTAAGGTTAAGATGGAGTAAGCCCTTATAAACAAACTCCATTTACACTAAAATTTTCTACTGTATAATCCCTATATTTTATGATATACTATTAGTAATAAGAGGGTGGATTATGAATTTAGTCTGCTTAGTAAATTGTATAGTTTAAATAATAGATAGGTCTTGTCAGGGACTATCTATTATTCTTTTTGGAATTATTTATGTTTACTTTAGTACCGGATGATATTTCATCAGGTCTCAAAGTTATTTTATTTTCGATTTTAATATCTGATTTTTTATCAGATAATGCCACTATACAAATAACAGTGATTGAAAATAAACTAAAGAACAATACTAAATATCCTTCTGACATAAACGCATCACCTCTTCTTCATACGCAGACATTATTAACCATGATCCACCCATAACTAAAGAAGAGGTACCCTTATACAATTTTTCTTATTACATTTAAACTATATCATATCCCGTAATTCTATTAAAGCCAGAAACATTGTAGACAATAACAGAACTATGTGGAAAAAGATACAGGGAAAACGGATTCATCAACCTTTCACTTAGAGTCGACATCGCTGAATATAAAATAAATTCATTTCTAGAATGTATTCGTGATGAGGAAAAATTAGTTGATATAAAAACTATAAATAAAAAAATTACTACAGGAATATATCCCATAGTAATTCCAAATTAATTTTTATCATAATCCACATTGTTTTACACAAATTCGTAGACACACTAACCTACTCAGCAGGTATAACCTTCGTAATCTCAAACATATTATTCAATATATACCAATTTTGAGGGAAAGGCTGAGCCAGCGTCCAGTAACTTACTCCTCTGAGGCCGTATTCATTGACTAACCTGTACTTTGCCTGTATACTTCTCGCATCCTCAAACCAAACCACATGTTCTCTTCCCTCTTCATCCACATAATTGAAATATGGAGATTGCGCTCTCTCATCAAATTTTATCTCTGCCCCATATCTTCTTGCCCTGTTCACTGCCTCCTGATGTCCTATGCTCTCTGCAAATTCACCGCCAGGCGTATAGGGTAATGTCCAGTCATAACCGTACATGGGTATGCCCATCAATATCTTATTAGGCGGAATTACGCTCACAGCATAATTTATTACTCTCCTAACCTCGTTGAGAGGCGCTACGGCCATAGGAGGGCCTCCCGACCAACCCCATTCGTAAGTCATTATTATAACAAAGTCCACTATTCTGCCATGGGAAGCATAATCATGAGCTCCATGCCATGCACCAGAGGTTACATCATATGTTTTAGGTGCCAGTGCGGTGCCGACTACATATCCCAGGGGATGAGCTTTTGATACCAGCTTTTCAAGAAAATTATTGTACCTTTCTCTATTTGAAGGCGGAATTCTTTCAAAATCTATTACAACTCCATAATATTCTTTTTCATCCATGGTATCAATTATATTGTTTATCAAAGTATCCTGAAGGTTTTCATTGTTTAATATGGCAGATATTAAATCAGTATCAAAATTTGCACCAGATATATTTGTTACTGAAAGCAGTGGTGCTACTCTGTTATTTCTGCCGGCTTCAATTATGGTCTCATCCCTAAGAGGTGTAAGTTCACCCTGCTCAGTGACATGATGACTGAAAGGCGTTACATAGGTTAAATAGAGACCTACATTGTTCACTACAGCTCTTTCCCGTTCAGCAGTGGATGGCTGTATAAATCCATTGGTTTCAATTACACCATAATTTTTTGAATTCTCTGGTATTCTTATTACCATGCCTGGATGAATAGATGCAGGATTTACAATGTTATTTAACTGAACTATGCTGTCTACAGAAACTCCAAATTTTTGGGATATGGACCATATAGAATCACCTGGTCTAACCATGTATGCCCTTTCTGCGCTAGGGATTACAAGGGATTGCCCCACTACTAGACTTTCCTCCGGTCGAAGACCATTGACATCCACTATGCTGTCGGGAATAACACCAAACCTACGGGCTATGGACCATATAGAATCGCCTGAACGAACTACATATATATTCAAAAACGTAGTACTCCTTTTTCACTTACTATCATTAACCATTATATTCGTAAATTATATTTCTGTTCTAGAACTAATTGTAAATATTTTTACTAAAATATCTATCTCCTCTATCTGGAAATATAACTACTATATTTCCCTGCTCTATAGTCTTTGACAATTTTATTGCTCCTGCCATTGCAGCACCTGAAGAGGATCCCACTATTAATCCTTCTTTTTTTGCTAATTTCTTAACCATATCGAAAGCCTCTTCATCATTTATTTTTATAACTTTATCAACTAGATCCATGTCCATGGTACAGGGAACAAAATTGTTTCCTATGCCTTCAACCGCATAATGACCTTCCTCGCCGCCACCTAAAGTGGATCCCTCCGGATCTACCAGAACTGATTTTATATCCTTTATTTTTTCCTTTAAATATCTCGCAACCCCTGTAAAAGTACCTCCACTACCTGCTCCTGCTACAAGATAATTAATTCGTCCTTCCATATCTAAATATATTTCAGGACCTGTAGTTAAATAATGAGCTTGTGGATTATCAGCATTTTCAAATTGCTTTAATGAAATTGAGTTTGGTATACTTTCAAGGAGCTCTTGTGATTTTTCTATAGCCCCAATCATTCCCTTATCTTCAGGAGTATTTACTATTTCTGCCCCAAGTGCTTTCATAAGAGTTTGTTTTTCAACAGAAAATTTCATTGGAACTACAAATATAACTCTATAGCCTTTGTTGAGGGCTCCCAGGGCAATACCCAAGCCAGTATTACCTGCAGTTGCTTCTATTACAGTATACCCTTTCTTTAAAATTCCCCTCTTTTCTGCACTTTCTATCATATACGCCCCAATCCTGTCTTTTACACTGCCTCCGGGGTTGAAATTTTCTAATTTAGCAAATATAGACACACTGTCTTTTATATCAAAATTATTTAATTTTAACATGGGCGTATTGCCTATCATCTCTTTTATATCATTATAATATATCATGTTGTTAACCCTCCACCACATTTCACATTGCGCAATTATGCTGTTTTATTTAGAAAATTCCAATGCATTTTTCAAATCTTCTACTAGATCTTTTTTATTCTCAAGTCCTACGGACAATCTAATCAAATTATCCACTATTCCTATTTTTTGTCTTATTTCATAGGGTACTGCTGCGTGAGTCATTGTAGCTGGATGAGATATTAATGATTCAACTCCTCCTAAGCTTTCGCCCAAGGTTATAAGCTTCAATCCCTTAAAAAATTTATTTATATCTATACCCTCTTTTAAAACGAAGGATATAATTGCACCATACCCTGAAGCCTGGGATTTATGAAGTTTATATCCAGGATGAGTTGAAAACCCAGGATAATAGATCTTGTCTATTAGCGGATTCTCTTTCAAAAAATTGGCCACATATTCGGCATTCTCATTGTGCCTATCCATTCTAACAGATAATGTCTTTATTCCTCTTATTAAAAGCCAGCTGTCAAAAGGATTTAATATGCCTCCCGTTGAGTTTTGAATAAAATGAACCCTTTCTCCTAATTCTTCATTATTTACCACCAAAAGGCCAGCAATCAGATCACTATGACCGCCCAAATATTTAGTAGCACTGTGGATCACTATGTCTGCACCTAGTTTTATAGGCTTTTGAAGATAAGGTGTCATAAACGTATTGTCCACAATAGTTAACACCTTATTTTTCCTTGCTATTTCACTTATCTTATATATATCCGTTATGGTCATAAGTGGATTGGTAGGTGTCTCAATAAATATTGCCTTTACATCTTCAGTAATGCTTTCCTCTACTTTTTGCAGATCACTGGTATCCACTAGTACATAATTTAAATTGAAGTTCTTGAATATTTTATCTATAACTCTGAAAGTTCCTCCATACACATTACTGGAAACTATTATTTTATCTCCGCTTTTGAAAAGCATCAAAGCCGCCGATATAGCTGCCAGTCCAGAAGCAAATGCAAAACCTCTATATCCGCCTTCCAGATCTGCAATTAATTTTTCCAGAGCTTCTCTAGTTGGATTTCCCGTTCTAGAGTACTCATAACCGCTATTTTTGCCAAGCGCCTCCTGTTTATAGGTAGAAGTTTGATATATAGGTACACTGACTGCCCCTGTTCTTTTATCTCCATCTATTCCTCCGTGTATTAACAATGACTCAATCTCCATAATTTATTCTCCCTTCTTAATTCCACTTGCTATAAATATTCCAGTTTCAGTATATTCGCCTTTACTTGAATAGGCCTTACATTTTAACTCTGTATTTTCAAAATTTATTCCACTAAATCCTGCTTCGACAAGCCAGGTACTTATCTGTTCATTGGAAAATCCCAGCCATTTATCATGCATTTCAGTTCTTGCCCACTCTCCATTGTGCTCTTTTACATCCGCTATGATAAATGCCCCGTCTTTTTTCAAAATCCTGTAAGCTTCTTTTACTGCTTTTCTTGCATCCACAACATGATGTAATGCCATGTTTATATACACAGCGTCAATGGATTCGTCAAATAGTGGAATATCCGTTATAGATCCCTTTATTGGATATATATTTTTAATCTTTCTATTTACAGCTTCATCATGCAGCTGCTTTAACATATTTCTCGAGTTATCAATAGAAAACACCAAATTTGCACTTTCAGCTAAAACCAATGAAATAAATCCCGTCCCACATCCTAAATCCACACATATTTTATCTTCTATATTAAACTTAGAGAGCACAATATATTTTAGTTTATCCTCAAAATACTCTGACCTTATCACATTCCATTTATCTGCAATGGAATCAAAATACGATACTGAATTCATCATAATTAACCTCCTAATAAATATTAAATTAATTTTTACTCATACTATTTTTCAAATTCCGGAATTTGAAAAATAAAAAAACCTTCTGCCTCAATACAGAGGCAGAAGGTTTACTTCCGCGGTTCCACTCTGTTTATATCACATAAAATCAATTAAATTTACATGACAAAACTCTTTTTTTTATTGGTACAATCATACCTCAACGCTTTAACGGACGTTTCCGCTGAAATCTACTATCGTTCAATCCAGTACTCCAAGATGCAATTCAATTACCACCAGTTAAAGTTTCCTCACACCCGAGGGAAACTCTCTCTTATAACTTTGTGTAACCTACTCTTCCCATCATCGTAATTCTTAGTAATTCACTATGAATTAAATTTACACTCTTATAATACTATATAAATTTATTTTGATCAAGTAAAAATTACAACATAAAATTTAATTAATTGCAAATACTTCTATATTTTAATTTTATTATATACTCATTCTTATAAAATGTTACCAAATTACCCGATACTTTTATTCAATGGCTACCACTATTTTCAATCCACAACTGACAGAGAAAATACAAACTGCAAATATCAGATACTTATCTCAGAACCATTGACTTTCCTATATTGGAGATAAATTAACCTGTCCAACTGTTGACTTATCTCCAATATTTCTCCCTTGTAGAGATCCTCACTTTCAATAACCAATAAATTTAATTTTTCCCTTAATCGTTCTATTTGTTCCATAAATTTACCATCTTTCTTATAAATTCTAACAATCTTATTTAGTGTATTACTTTATTGTATAAATATTGCAATACACAAACCTTTTATAATATACCAGAAAAATACAATAATATCAAGAGTTAAAATTAACATTTTATATAACCTTTTCAAATACTTTCTATTGTATATTAACATTTAGGTATATAATATTGATATATCAAAAATATCTGACAAGGAGAATAGTATAATGAATCTCGATAAAATATTAGAACTTATTCCAAAGACAGACCTCCACTGTCACCTAGACGGCAGTTTAAGACCCGAAACTATCTTAGACATTGCATCTAAAGAAAATATACTTACTTCAGATATCGATTTAAATACTCTTGAAAAACAAGTTAAAGTTCTTGGGAAATGCAATTCTCTAAAACAATATCTTGATAAATTCAATCTACCTATAAAAATTATGCAAAGTGAAAAAAATATATACAGAGTGACTACCGAATTGCTGGAAGATGCTATTAAAAAAAATATTAAATACATAGAAATTCGTTTTGCCCCCTTTAATCATCTAGCTGGCAATTTAAAACCTGAACAGGTCATAGAAACCGTACTTTCTGCCATGGATTACGGTAGAAAAAATTTAGGGATCATGTCAAATTTAATACTATGCATCCTAAGACAGGAGTCCCCTCAACTTGGGATAAAAGTTGTTGAATTAGCTAAAAAATACTTTTCCAGGGGAGTAGCTGCCATAGATCTTGCAGGAGATGAGACAAATTTTCCTCCAGAAATTCACAGTGAATCCTTTAATTTAGCAAGAAAATACGGCATTCACCGTACAATCCATGCAGGCGAAACGGGTATTTCAGAGAACATATTAAAATCTATAAAAATATTACATGCAGAGAGAATAGGCCACGGCACTTATGCATATAAAGACAAAGAAACCCTTAAATATCTGATAGAGCATGAAATTCCTCTCGAAGTATGTATAACCAGCAATGTGAATACATCTGCCGTAAATTCCTACAGAGAACATCCAATAAAGAAATACCTGGATGAGGATATTATGGTAACAGTAAACACAGACAATATCACTGTGTCAAACACAGATATAATTCAGGAATTTAAATATCTTGTAAAATACCAAAATTTCGATTTCAAAGATATAAAAAAGGTCACTGAAAATGGAATAAATTGTTCTTTTGCCTCTGAAGAAGACAAAAACAATTTGAGAAATGACTACTATTCTTTTATAAACAATACAAAAGCAATTGACAGTTAACAGAAAAAATAGAGCACAAATATCAAATAATGGAGTTTGATATTTGTGCTCTGGGTTTTGAATACAGCTTATTCAGAGACACCCTTCTTTCTTTTTTTTATAGCTTCCTCTAATGTATGCCAGGCGAGGACTGCACACTTCACTCTGGCAGGCATCATGGATATATTTTTAAGTGCTATAGCATCTTCTAATTTTTCCAACTCTTTTTCATCTGTAATTTCCTTTTTTATCATTCCTATAAATGTCTTAACATAATCCAAAGCTTCTTCAACAGTTTTACCTTTAATCAAATCTATCATTATAGATGTTGAAGCCTGAGATATGGCACATCCGCTTCCCTCATAAGCTATATCATCTATAATGTCTCCCTTGAATTTCAATGAAAGAGTTATATCATCTCCACAGCTGGGATTATGTCCTCTTTCTTTTAAATCAGGGTTTTTCAGCTCTCTCTTATTAGTGGTATCCTGGTTATGTTCTGTTATTATTTCAGAATACACAAGACTAAGATCGTCCATATCCCAACCACTTCCTAACATTCTTAAGGGCTTCTATAAATTTATCTATTTCTTCATAAGTGTTGTAAAAATAAAAGCTAGCCCTGGAAGATGCTTGGATTCCCAAATGTTTCATAAGAGGTTGTGCACAGTGATGTCCTGATCTAACTGCTACTCCGTAATTATTTAATATAGTTGCTACATCATGAGGATGAACATCTTTTACATTAAATGAAATAATTCCACCTTTATTCTTGGCACTTTTAGGGCCATAAACCGTCACATAATCTATATCTGAAATTTTTTTAAGTGCATATTCCGTAAGTTCTTCCTCATAGGCTTCAATCTTGTCAAGTCCTATTGAATTTAAATAGTCAATAGCTGCACCGAGAGACACTGCACCTTCCACATTTTGAGTGCCGGCTTCAAATTTAAAAGGCAGCTCTGCAAAAGTAGCATCTTGTTCTGTAACATATTCTATCATATCACCACCACCTAGGAAAGGCGGCATTTCAAGGAGAAATTTTTCTTTTCCATAAAGTACTCCTATTCCCATAGAAGCTAGCATTTTATGACCTGAAAATACAAAGAAATCCGTATCAAGATCAGATACATCCACCTTCATATGAGGTGTACTCTGTGCTCCATCTACTATTGCTACAGCTCCTTTTTCATGAGCGTATTTTACAATATCTTTAACTGGATATTTCGTTCCAAGTACATTTGACACCTGAGCAATGGATACAATCTTTGTCTTGTCAGTAATTTTACTTTTATATTCTTCTTCAGTTATTCTTCCCTCTTCATTAGTATACATATATTTAAGCACTGCACCTTTTACTCTAGCTACCATCTGCCAAGGGAGTATATTGCTGTGATGCTCTGAAATAGCAATTACTATTTCATCTCCCTTATTTACAAAATTCAGCCCATAACTATAAGCTATCAAATTTAAGGATTCTGTAGTATTCCTTGTAAATATTATCTCAGAGGATTTCTCTGCTCCAATAAAAGCCCTTACTTTCTCACGAGCTCCCTCATAAGCCTCTGTAGACGTGACTCCAAGATAGTGGGCACCTCTGTGGGGATTTCCATTTAAATTCTCATTATAATGTTCTACGGCTTTTATGACAGAAAGTGGTTTCTGTGTAGTTGCTCCATTGTCAAAATACACCAGATCATTACCCTTCACTTTTATAGAAAGTATTGGGAAGTCCTTTCTTATCCTCTTTACATCTATACTCTCCTGTATTACATTTCCATTACTCATTTATAATCCTCCTTTTAAGTTCTTCAGATAAAAACTTTTTTAAATCTTCTGCTGGAATCTTATCAAATATAGGATTAAATCTAGCCTCTATAACCAATTTTTCCGCTTCACCATAATCAAAGCCCCTGCTCATCAAATAAAAAAGTTGATTCTCATCTATTTTGCCTACACTTGCTGCATGCTGTCCGTCCACATCTTCCTCCTGGCAGAGAAGTATTGGAATAGTATCCGTCTTAACTGTTGGATCTAAAAGAAGAACTTCTTCAGCCTGAGCTCCCTTGGATTTAGATGAGCCTCTCTTAAAATCTATATTTCCCTTAAAAACTTTTCTGGCTCTATCCTTCAGTACCCCTTCTATGACCATATTACTTGTGCTCTTTTTACCAAAATGATTGGTGGTATAGTAAAGATCCTGTCTTCTGTCTCCATCAACTAAATAGGCTGAATATATATCTGCACTGCTGTATTCCCCTTTTAAATCCGAATTATAATTTGTAACATTTATATGGCTTCCCATCTCTACAGTAATCCAATTTACTTTTGCTCCATTCTCCACCTGAGCCATATTCGAATCAAAATGGGTTGACTTATCATTCATCCTCTGAACTTTTATAACATCTACTACTGAGCCGCTCTTTGCAAATACTTTAGTCAAACCATTGTGAAATGCATCTATGTCTTTATTTTCAGTACAATAATCCACCACTAAAGTAATTTTACTATTTGATTCGGCTACAATTATGTTGTGATCTATAACTGTAGGGTTGTGTTCATTTAAATTGAAATTAAGTCTTATAGGCGAATTCAAAATTTTATTCTCTGGAACTTTTACAAATATTCCTGAATTAAATCCGTTCTCCCCAAGTCTGACAGAATCTTTTGATACAGAAGTAGCATCTTTAAAACTAGAATATTGAGCAAGATTTTCTCCATCAATCTCCTGCATGAATTTTAAGGTTACCCCCTCAAAATCTTCAGCCTTAAAATCCATATACCCTGCATCATATGCCTCTATTTCAGGAAACTTATAATTATCAAGGTGAAAATTATTTAATCCAAGATGCTTCCATGTAGGTACATAGGCCTGATTTAGTCTAAACTCCTTCTTGTTTTGCAATTCGGAAATTATTCTCTTACTTTTGCTTAAATTTCCCCTATTATCTATCATAAACTACCTCCTTATCCTATGGTTCCCTTTAATTCTAATTTAATCAAATTATTCATTTCCACTGCATATTCAAGTGGAAGTTCCTTTGCTACAGGCTCAACAAATCCTGTAACTATCATCCCTCTTGCCTCTTCTTCCGTAAGACCTCTGCTCATAAGATAAAAAATGGCATCGTCACTTATTCTACCTATTTTAGCCTCATGTCCTATATCAACATTGTTGTTTGCCACACTTACAATAGGTATAGTATCCGATCTGGATTCACTGTCAAGCATCAATGATTCACAGGATACACTGGACTTGGAGTTAACTGCATTTTTAGTAGAACTCAACAGGCCTCTGTAAATTGAAACTCCACCATCCTTGGAAATGGATTTAGAATTTACCACTGACGTAGTATTTGGAGCTGCATGAACTACTTTAGAGCCAGTATCCAGATACTGCCCGGCACCTGCAAAAGTTATTCCTGTGAAATCGCATCTTGCTCCCTCTCCCCTCAGTATGCTCATAGGATACAACATGGATACTTTAGATCCAAAAGAACCTGTAACCCATTCTACATGCCCATTTTTATCCACTGCACACCTTTTGGTATTTAAATTGTACATATTTCTTGACCAATTCTCTATAGTACTGTACTTTAATGAAGCTCCCTCTCTCACATAACACTCAACACAACCTGCATGTAGATTGTTTACATAGTATTTAGGTGCCGAACATCCCTCTATATAGTGAATTTTTGCTCCTTTTTCAACTACTATAAGGGTGTGTTCAAATTGTCCTGCACCAGGGGCATTTAATCTAAAATAAGATTGTATTGGTATATCAACTTGAACTCCCTCAGGAACATATACAAATGAGCCGCCAGACCAAACTGCTCCATGAAGTGCTGCAAATTTATGATCTGTTGGAGGCACAAGCCTCATAAAAAGAGGTCTTATCAGATCTTCGTAATCCCTTATAGCCGTTTCCATATCCATATATAAAACGCCCTGCTTTTTCAGCTCCTCGCTTACATTGTGATAGACTATCTCCGAATCATATTGTGCACCCACACCTGCCAGGGATTCGTGCTCCGCTTTAGGTATTCCAAGTAAATCAAAAGTTCTTTTTATATCTTTGGGCACATCCTTCCAATCATGTTTCATGTTGGTATCAGGCCTTACATAGGTAACTATGTTATTCATATCCAGATCCGAAAGATCAGGTCCCCAGGACGGCATAGGCATCTTATTGTAAATATCTAAGGATTTAAGTCTAAACTCCCTCATCCATTCAGGATCATTTTTTTCATCTGATATTTCTTCTATTATCTTTTTTGTAAGACCCGAGCCAGTTTTATAACTGGATTTGTCTTCATTTTTTATATCATAAATATTTCTTCTTATATCTTCTATATGAGTTTTTTCTTTTTCCAATAAAAACACCTCTCTTTTAAAACATCCTGTTAAGCCAATGCCTTAAACCTGTCATATCCGTTTTTCTCTATTTCCTCAGCTAAAGATGCATCACCAGTTTTAACTATTCTTCCATCTACAAGTATATGAACGTAATCCGGTTTCAAATATTCTAATATACTATCGTGATGTGTAATTATAAGTATGGAGTTATCCTCTGTTCGGAGTTTGCTCACCCCTTCCGATACTACTCTAACTGCATCTACATCAAGTCCAGAATCCGTTTCGTCCAGCATAGCAAGCTTGGGCTCAAGTACCGCCATCTGGAGTATTTCATTTTTCTTTTTTTCTCCACCTGAAAATCCCACGTTTAAATATCTTTTAGCATAACTTTCATCTATTTTTAAAAGCTTTAGCTTTTCTTTTAAAGCTTTTCTAAATGCCAATATTCCACCTCTCTTACCTGTAACAGCAGCCTTAGCATTGCGTAAAAAATTTTCAACAGTTATTCCCTGTATCTCCTGCGGATACTGAAAAGACATGAATATTCCCTTTCTTGCCCTTTCATCCACCTTTAAATCATTTATTTTTTCCCCATCAAATACTATATCTCCTGATGATATTACATATTTAGGATGACCCATTATAGTATTTACAAGAGTAGATTTCCCTGCCCCATTGGGACCCATTATGGCATGTATTTCACCCTTGCCAATTTCTAGATCAAGTCCTTTTAATATTTCATTACCTTCAACTTCCGTTTTCAGCTTATTTATTTCCAGTAACTTTTTTCCCATTATACCTCTCCTTTATATCCGAGTATTTAAGTCATATTTAATTCCAAAAATCAATCCCATTATAAATGGGCATCAGGATAAAATATCCGACTTAAATACTCAACATTGTATCTGATTACATTTTACTATTTATTTAAAGGATAATCAATAATTAAAATATCATTTTATATTTTTCTCTAAAAGTTTTTATTTTCTGATAATATCTTAAGTTTATTCAATCTCTATTTTAGTCTTATTTTTTCTTTTGTCTCTACCTGAATTACTATTCCATCTTGAATCACCAAAGTTATTGAACCATAATTTATACTCTTCAATGACTGCAATATTTCTTTAATGTACTGTTCTGAGATCTGGTTATTTTTTCGCGCAGTTTTTTCTCCCATTTTCATATTGCCCCCTTTTACATTAATTTATAAATTAATAACTAAAAAATCCCCTTTTATGAAGAAGAGGATTTTTCTATATTATAATAAATATAAAATGTTCAAGTTGAAGTTTTATATTTACCTCATCTTCCAGAACTGTGTTCTGATGGACTTAGCACCTTACATGTACCAATTAATACATGGGTTGCTGAAACTTCATCGGGCCATTCCCTAAGTTTCTCTTGATAAGGGTTAATATTAAATTATTGACTTTAATTATACCTTATAACATTCTTACGGTCAAATTAATTTTTAATCAAATTAAGAAGTTTAACATTAAAATTTTATCCTTAAAAGAATTGTTTTCAATTAGATATAATCTTCCATTTTCTCAGTCTCCAAATTAAGCCCGTCTATAACCATATCTTCTTTAAGTTCTATCAATAAACATTTTTTCCCTCTCTTGTCTATTACCTGCTTTACACTACCCAGATCTTGAGGCCTTATAATTATACTTGTATTTTCATTTTCAATCTTTACAGATTTACTTTTAAAATCAGGGATTACATTTCTGGCTTTAAATTCATGATCTCCACCACATACCTCTTGAAAGGCGCTTTTGACAGACTGTATATGTTTAAGGCCGCTTTCTTTTAAAACCCTGGTAACTTCATTTACATCCAGTACTGCCTCCTCTTCCCTATCTCCTCCATCAAGTTTTTCATTTATTCTTTCATATACATCCTTCATGATATCCGGCTTTATTCTGCCTCCTGTCACTGTACCCAGTATACTTTTAAAACTTTCTTTTTCTTCTACAGCCGTGGGTTTTACAGTACACTCAAGGACTTTTTCTACAAAAGTGCCGTTAACCTGCTTCGTTTTAGAAGAATAATATATTATCTTGTTCACATCTACATATTCACATGTAAAACTTGGAAACATGAATCCGTCTAGAGGAGAATTTAAATTCACGATCATATCCAGTGCAGAATTGGGCTTGAATTTCATCTCGGTATAATCAAATTTCAATACCTTTTTGGGAATTTCCACCTTGTTTACACTGCACAATATAAACTCCACAGCTTGAACATAATCTTCTACATCACTTTCATCTCCATTCTTATTTTTTCTGCTGTTATAATACTCTGCTTTTATAAAATTTATCACTACATCCGTATCATAGGTATAATTTTTAGATATTTTATCCACTATCTTATCTCCAAATTCAGCCGCACTCTTCCCGGAATTCAAAGCACCATACAATATCTGCTGTGTGCTTTCACCAACCTCATGGCCTTCTTTCCCATCCGTTTCCTTAAAATCCAATTCAAATATTTTGGAATCCAGAGAACCTGTAAGCACCTTTTTGAAATTATTCAGGTAAAGCTCCCTCTTCTCTATTTCCATCATTTCAAAATGCTCTAGTTCCCTGGTTATTATTTCTCCATTATCTTTTTTTAAATATACGCTGTAAACTTCCTTAATAGGAAGCATATAACTTCCCAACTTAAACTCTTTTCTTATATTCGCCAAATCTTTTTTGTTCATTTTTACATCTCCGCTCTAAAAATAAGTTCTAATCCCATTCTATACATACTTATTTTAACAAAATATAATAATATTTGCTATGAATAAATTACTATAGTACAATTATAAAATTTTTGGTACAATACATATAAGTATATCTGTACAATTATAAAAATTTGATCATTAAGCGAGGATTTTATATGAATTTTATAAAAATAAGTAATACAGCTTACAATGAATTTAAAAAATTTTTGACTGAGAATAATATTACCTATTCTACAATAAGAATTTATTTAGATGGTATGTCCTGTCACGGTCCTCATTTCAACATGAGTGCCGATAAAAAAAACGACAATGATTTGACTCAGCAAATAAAGGATATAAATTTTATAGTAGACAAAAACTTATTCATGCAGTTTAGTGGTTTTATATTCCTATGTGGAAGCGAAAACGGACTCGGAAGTTTTTCTATAGAACCCGTATTTAAACCTAACCTTCCAGACTGTGAAAACTGCAATGGATGTAAAAATTAATAAATTTAAGGAGAATACTAGAATGTTTTGTTATAAATGTGGAGCCAAGGTTTCTAATCAAGCTCTATTTTGTGAAAAATGCGGAACCAGGTTAAATAAAAACCTGGAAATAGAAAATTTAAATGAAAGTACAATTAAAATTCATAATATCAGACAAGCCTTAAAACATAATATAAAAGAGGATCAGTTAAACGCCCTAGCTTTAGATAAATCAAAAGACAATACAACAAATTTTAGTTTAAATAAGAAAGTTGGAGATAATACCTGTTGTAAAATTCCATTTTATAAAAATATAAATATAGCAATGCCCCTTTTGTCAGCAGTACTTGCCGTGAGTTTAACCTGCACTTATTATTTATATGAAGCCTCTGTTTCTAAAAATGTTGAAAAAAATAGAACTACTGCCGAAAATATAGCTCTTCAGGGAAATATATCTAGTGCGTATTCAATAATAGACAAGGCCCTGAGTTTACGTCCAAATAATGAAACCCTAAAAGCAGATAAAATATTTTTGCAGGATGGCAAATCTGTAAACTTACATATAAGTGCCGTAGATAGTTATATAAAGGATAAAAATTACAATGGGGCTTTAAATGAATTAGACGAAGCTGTTAATTTAATATCGGATAAAACCGGAGCTTTTTATTCCCTGTTAAATAAAAACATAGAAAATAAGAAAATGGGCATAACTGTATTACAAATAAAAAATGAAATGAATAATAAAAGCAGCATAGAGGATTTAGCTGGACTGCTAAACAAAATATCCAATTACAATGTGAAAGAGGCCAGTGAAACTGCTTCAGAACTTAGAAAAAGAATAAGCGCTGTGGCTTACAACACTGCGAATGAATATTTGAAAAACAATGATTTCACCTCTGCCCTTCAAACTATAGACAAAGGTATCGTTTATAATCCAAATGATAAAAAGCTCAACAATTTTAAACAGGTCATAATATCCGAGAAAAATTCTTTTGAAACAGCTGAACAGACTAGAATTCAGAACGCCATGGCTTCAGCTGCCCTGGAGAACAAAAACAATAAAACCAATGCAGTAGAGGTAGTTTCTACTTCTACTAATATAAATAAATACGGAGATTTCGTAATTAAAGGAACTATCAAAAACATAGCTACAAAGCCCATCAGCTCTATACAAATATACTATACCATATATAATTCCAGTAATGCCGAACTTGGAAACGATTCTACCTATGTATATCCCAATTACTTATCTATAAATGACACAGGTCAATTTGAAAATACAGAATATGGGATGTCAAAAGGCCATCACATTAAAATCACAAAAATAACCTGGATATTGCCGCAGGAGGATAGTTATGAAAATAAATAAAATTTTTATAGTTTCTCTTCTTACCACAATAACCTTCTTAGTAATTGGCATTACAGCATGTTTTGCTATACATAAAAATATAAGTCTTAAATCCTCCAGAGGTTCATCTAAATTGGGAAATGTGTCTGAAGTACTCGGCACACCCAAATCCAAGGATTTAAAGACAATAATACATGAAAATCAAAAATTAGTGGTATCTTTAGAAGTAAAGAATAGCAGTGGAAATATAACTGGCTCTGGTTTTTTATATGATACAAAAGGAGATATAGTAACTAATGCACATGTGGTAAAAGACGGCTCCGCCATAATTGTAAAGATGGCCGATACCGCAACATATAAAGGTAAGCTTATAGGTAAAAGTGAGCTTACAGATATAGCTTTAGTCAGGGTGGATAACTTAAAAGGAAAAAGTCCGATGAAAATTTCAAAAAACAAAAAGGCTGATATAGGAGATGAGATAATAGCCCTTGGAAGCCCTCTTGGTCTTCAGAATACAGCTACTACAGGTATAATAAGCGGTTTGAATAGAAATTTCAACCTAGAAAATTACCAGTATAAAAATGTCTACCAAATTTCTGCCCCTGTATCTCCAGGCAACAGCGGAGGCCCTCTTTTGGATAGAAGCACAGGACAAGTTATAGGTATAAACTCTGCAAAAGTAGACGATGAATCCATAGGTTTCAGCATACCAATAACTCAAGTTATTCCCATGATAGACAACTGGGCAGCTAATCCCAATACCTATAAATTTTCATCCCAAAATACTGCTTCAACTGGAGATTCAAAGCTTTCCACAGAGGATGCCGCTTATTTAGTTTCATATTTCTACAACAGTTTAAATTCCAATGACTATGTAACTGCCTATTCTTTACTTGGAGCAAACTGGCAGCAAAGTACTACCTATGAAGACTTTAGAAAAGGCTACCTTCAAACTTTATCTGTAAAAATAGACAATATGATCTGTCATGGGACAGAAAATGGAAACATAGAAGTTTCCGCTGTAATTCAGGCTGTTGAAGGAAATACATCAAATTCGAAAGTCAGTAAATACAATGTGGTGTATACCATAGGATATGAAAATAATAATCTTAAGATCCTGAGCGGCAAAAGCACACCTCAAGAATAAATGAAAAATGCAGATCACTTAATATTTTAGTGAACTGCATTTTCATATGATCTCAGCTAAAAAATTCAGTATTTTCCACGGACTCTTTTACCAGAGCATCTATATCCAAAACACTTTCTGCTTTCCTTATCTCTTCAACTCTGGGTTTAATTTTAGGATGTTTTGGTACAAATATGGTACAGCAGTCCTCATAGGGCAATATGGAAATTTCATAAGTCCCAATCTGTCTTGCCACGTCCATTATATCCACTTTGTCCATGGCTATCAATGGTCTAAATACCGGTCTATCTGCTACATCATTGCTTACAACAAGACCTTCCATAGTCTGGCTGGCAACCTGACCTATACTTTCTCCTGTAGTTACAGAATTTATACCATGTCTTTCAGCTAAATTACAGGCTATTCTCATCATGAATCTTCTCATTATTATAGTCAATTCGTCTTCTCTGCAGTTTTCAATTATGCTCATCTGTATTTTTGTAAAGGGAACCACATAAAGGCTTATGCTCCCGGTGTATTTCTTCAACACACCCGCCAGTTCCTTGACTTTCTCCTTGGCTCTTTCACTGGTATAGGGATGACTGTGGAAATACACACAATTCAATCTAACTCCCCTTCTTGCCATCATATAACCGGCTACTGGAGAATCTATACCACCTGAAAGCATAAGTATAGTACTGCCGTTAGTACCATAAGGCATGCCACCTATACCTTTAATTCTTTTTGAATATACATAGGCCTTATCTCTTATCTCAATATTTACAAAGAAATCAGGCTTTCTCACATCTACCGATAATCTTTCAGTATTCTGCAGTATATAAGCCCCAACTTCTCTGCTTACATCCATAGAAGTTCCTGGAAAGTTTTTGTTTGCCCTTTTAGTTACAACTTTAAAAGTCTTTCCCTCATTTTTCAGAGCATTACTGAGAGCTTGCTTTTTAATACTTTCTATATCGGAATCTATTTCATCTACCACACATATTTCAGATATGCCGCATATATTTTTAAGCTTTTTTATACCATCTTTTAAATCATCGCATTCTATAAACCATCTTCCCTGATCTACTACAAAAGAGTACCTGCTGTCCTTAAAAGTATTCTCTATATTACCTTTTAATTTTCTCTCAAATTTTCCCTTGTTCAATCCCTTTAAGAATATTTCCGGAGCATATTTTACAAGCAATAATTTTCTCATTTACCTACTCTCCTTAAAAACTTTAAAGATTCATCTATCACATCTAAAGCATAATCCACTTCTTCTTTTGAATTATCCTCGCCAAAGCTAAATCTTATAGTACCCCTTATATGATCTTTAGGAAGTCCAATTGCCTCCAGCACGTGGCTGTCTTTACTGCTCTTGGCAGAACAGGCAGAACCTGTAGAAACATAAATGCCCTTCTCCTCCAACATATGAAGCAATACTTCTCCTCTAACTCCTATAAAAGAAACACTTAATACATAAGGAGAATATTCTTTTCCACAGCTGTTTATTTTAACTTCCTCCATATCTCTGAGTTTCTCCATGAAATATTTTTTCACTTCATCTACGTGGTGAAAATTCTGCTCTCTGTTTTTATATATCTTTTCAGCAGCTTTTGCAAGTCCTACAACAGCAGCTAAATTCTCAGTACCTGATCTAAATCCTCTTTCCTGTCCACCTCCATATATCAGAGGTCTTGGTATAAGCCCTTTTCTAACATAGGCAATTCCTACTCCCCTGGGGCCATGTATTTTATGACCACTGGCAGATAATAAATCTATATGCATTTTTTTAACATCTATATCATATTTTCCATAAGCCTGAACTGCATCAACATGAAATTTTATTCTGCTGCTCTTTTCCTTTATAAGCTCTCCTATAGCTTTGATATTTTGAACCGTGCCAACTTCATTGTTGGTATGCATTATGCTGACCAGCTGAGTCTGCTTATTTATGCTTTTTTCAAGCTCACCTAAATCAATCTTCCCCCTACCGTTTACATCAAGGTATATAACCTTAACCCCATTATTTTCCAAAGCTTTACAGGTATTCAGCACACTTGGATGTTCTATTTTTGTAGTTATGATTTCATTTCCAGGTTTTACAAAGCCTCTTATCAAAAAGTTATTGCTCTCACTCCCTCCAGAAGTAAATATTATCTCATCTCTGTCACAATTCAGTGTATCTGCAACTATATCTCTACTCTCATTCATTTTAAGTTCCGCTTTTAATCCAAGAGAATATGCTGAAGATGGATTTCCGTAATAATTTCTCATAGTATCCACCATTGAATCCATCACTTCATCATAAGGCCTGGTTGTAGCACTATTGTCAAAATAAGCTTCCATTATCATTGTCACCCCTATATGTAAAAATAATTAAAATATAATAAAACCAATATAACATATATTATCACACTTATAAAAAAATAATAAGAGCACATACTAACCAAAGAAATAAAATAGGAGGATTCAAAATGAAAATCAAGCACTTTCTGTTAGTCATACTATGTACCTTATATGTATTATTAAACTGTATAACTCCTGTAAAATCCTTTTCAGAAGATTCACCTTCCATAAGAGGTAAATCGAACACATTGCCCGCCGGCAAGACAATATACCTCACTTTCGACGATGGTCCCAGCACAGAGGTTACCAGTAAAATACTGAATATTTTACAAGAAAAAAATGTAAAAGCAACTTTTTTTGTAATAGGATATAAAATAAACGGTCATGAAAAAATATTGAGAAGAATATACAATGAAGGGCACAGCATAGGACTTCATACCTATACACATAAGTACAGTAAAATATATTCGAGCCCTGATTCTTTTTTAAATGAAATGAATAAAACAGGTAAAGAGGTAAAAAACATCTTAGGATTTGCACCAAAAATAATAAGATTCCCAACTGGAAGCAAAGGGCATCTGGATGAATATCTTTTAGAGAAATTACATTCCTGTGGATATAAAATATATGATTGGAACCTATGTCTATCAGATGGCATAGATTACAGGACACCCGTTCAAAAACTATATAGTGAGGGCACAGAAAAATGTATCAATCCCAATAAAATATTCTTGCTTGCACACTGTGACAGCCAGAATAAAAACACTTGTAAGGTACTGCCAAAAATAATTGACTATTACATAAATTTAGGATATGAATTTAAAACTATCACAAGAAACACCCCCGAATACCATTTTAGAGTGTCAGAATATAACTAATTTACAGGAATAAGTTTATCCTCATTTAGGTCCCATTCATATGCCTTGCCATTTTTTTTATTTATATAATACCAACCGCTGGTGGCAGAATGATCCTCCATGCTGTCAAAAACTTGTATGACATAATAGTGTATATTATCTCTTACGGTCTCATGATCAAACACAAATTTAGTATTTTCATTTTTATCTCCATAACACTCCGAAGCTGTTTTCACCGCTTGTTCTACTGTAATATTTTTCTGTGAACCATCAGAAACACCAGCTTCACTCTTTACGGCGTTTTCAGTATCAGTAGAAGTACTTTTCTCGTACTTTTTCCCATTTTCTTTACTCTTCGATTTTTGTCCTGTTTTTTTATCAACATTTGTCACATCTGTTTTATTTTTTTTGCCATTGTTATATTTAGCTATTCTATATCTATAAATTCCAAAGCATATCACAGCAAATAAAATTATTGAAATTATAATATATACTTTCCTATGCCCCTTACTCAAAATATCAACTTCTCCTAACTTCCATATTTTAATTTTACTAATACACATAATTATATAATATCACAACTTTACACTGGGGATGATAAATCTCCAGTGTAAAATTACCAAGGCTATTTCAATATTTTCAGCTCATTGCAAAGATAGCTAAAAAGCCCTTTGTTTCTTGCATCCAATGCTCCGTCTATTAAGGTCAATAAAATTTCTCTATAGAACTCATCCCTCTCCCGCTTACTTAGGGGATCAACAATATAATTATCATAATATATAAAAGAATTATTTATTTGAGTTAAATACACACTTTTCAATATGTTTATATAAGAGGCCAGCTCTTTTCTAGAAATTACAAAAAACAATTTATTGCAATTATTTTTTGAAGATATTTTTATCATTCTTCTATTGAGAGAGACCAGCTCTATTTCCCCAAATTCTTCAACAACAAATTTTCTATACTTTATATCTAGACTTTTAAAAGATGTCAAAAATTTTATATATGCCATAAAATTTTTTCTATTAAATTTAAAATTATTTACAATGGTTTTAATCCCGCATCTTCTCTTGAAGGAAATTTCATATTCATTATATCCCCTGTTGTTTTCCACAGCAGAAATTAAAATAGCATCTACAAATCTGTCCATTGCCAAACTAGGGATAAGTTTTACTCCATATAGAAATTGCTTATTTTTATCACTGGAAACAGTAAAATTGCTTATATTCATGATTATATCTCCCTTATTATATCTCCTTTTTACATTATTCCACTATTATAAACGAAAAAAGTAATTTTTTGCGTTTATACACAATATTAAAAAAGTTTAAAAAATATTTCTTCTAAATTCTTTTAGTATGTAATTAAAGGAATCCGATATAAAATCCGCTCTTGTCAATTCTTGATTTCCTGAATTTAAATTTTTAAAGGCCACACAATACATTCCAGCATTTTTCGAAGCTTCCACTCCATTTTTAGAATCCTCTATAACCATACAGCGCTTTGGCTCTACCTTTAGAAGTTTTGCTGCTTTTAAAAATATATCTGGAGAGGGCTTACTGTTTTTAACATCATCACCTGTCACAAATTTAGAAAAATATTTTTCCAGCTTAAACCTTTCAATAACATTTTCTATAACATTTTTGGGAGATGAAGATGCCACTGCCAACTTCAAGTTTTTTTCATAGAGAAATTTTATGAGTTCATCTACACCTTTTATGGGTTTTATGTCTTTGTTTTCTTTCAAGTTAGCTAAATACAATTCTCTATCCTTTCTTATCAATTCCTCCAGAGAATCAGATAATTTATACTTCTTTTTAATTATATTCCATTTGTAACCAGTTGTAACTCCTATAAAACCAAGCTGTTCTTCTTTGCTTATTTTTATACCATATTCAGCTAATAGATCATCATCTAGTTTTCTATGTAGCGGCTCACTATCTATGATGACCCCATCCATATCAAAAATAACTGCATCTATGAGCAATACACCAGCCTCCCTCTTATATCATGGTAAATTCATGTTTAAAAAATCAGAGCATACGCAGCTCTGATTTTTACATTATATTTAATCTTCATACAGGTAATCTCTAGTCATAGGCAATTCATTATTAAGGCCCTTGGTAAATAAAAATTGATGTATATCTACTACTCCATAATGAAATGACGCCGCACAAGCATTTAAATAAAGTCTCCACATTCTAATAAATCTATCATCTTTAATCTTTCTTATCTCATCCAAGTTATTTTCAAAATTTTCGGCCCAACACTTTAACGTCTTATAATAGTGCAGTCTTAAACTCTCTGCATCTACAAGATGAAGATCATTGTCTGCCATCAAGCTCACCAGCTCCCTTATGGATGGAATATATCCCCCTGGAAATATGTATTTTTTTATCCACTGATTTGCCTCTCCTTCTGTCTGTGCAGTAATACAATGAAGGAGAGATACTCCGCCTTCATTTAACATGTCTCTAATATCTTGCATATAAACAGGTAAATTTTTCCTTCCTGAATGTTCTATCATTCCCACACTTACTATTCTGTCAAATTTATCTGTCTTACCCACAAGTTCTCTATAATCCATTAATTTTATTTCAACTTTTCCATCTAGATTATTATCTACAACTCTTTCAGAAGCTTTCTTAAACTGTTCCTGACTTAAAGTTACTCCAACTGCGTTTACGCCATATTTTTTTGCAGCTTCAATTACAAGTTCTCCCCAACCGCAGCCTATGTCCAAAAGCCTTTGACCTTCTTTTAGATTGAGTTTTTTTAGTATATAATTGACTTTATTTATCTGAGCTTGATAGATAGAATCATTTTCATTTTTAAAATAGGCACAGGAATATGTCATTGTTTTATCCAGCCATAGACTGTAGAAATCATTTCCCAAATCATAATGGTACTGTACATCTGTCTTGCTTTTCTTTAAAGTATTGGGAAGAACCTTATACAATTTTGAAAACATATCAGCTTTATTTAAAAAACTTTCCTTGTTTTTATACACCGATTCTATAATTTCTCTAATATTTCCCTCAAAATCCAATACATTGTCCATATAGGCTTCCCCTAAAGTGAGAAAAGGATCCCTAATAACATCTTTTTTAGATATATCTTTATTTATGAATATTTTAAATTTGGCTTCTCCCTCTCCATACTTCTCTTCCGTACCATCCCAGTACTTAACCTGAACAGTGTCTGAAAATATCTTTTTCAAAAACTCTCCAAAAAACATTTTGTCTAAATTCATATTACTACTACCTCTTTTCTTATACATAACCTATATATAAACAGGCAGATCCTCTTATTAAAAGAGCTTCTGCCAAATTTTCCAGAAAACATATATTACTAGTCTGATACAGACTTTAAATATTAACTTGACTCCTCAAGTTGAGGGTTTAATTTTTTAGGAGTATATATTTTTAAATTTTCTATTCTCTTTTCGTCTACTTTTTCCACTTTAAAAATCACATCTCCATACTCCACAGTATTTTCCTCTCCTTCTTTTGGAATACTTCCCAAAAGATCCATTACAAATCCTCCTATTGTATCCGAATTTTCCGATTTTAAGTCCAAATCTAAAAATTCGTTAACTTCATCTATAGACAATAGTCCACTTACAAGATAAGTGTTCTGATCAATTTTATTTATATACTGTTCATTATCGTCATACTCATCAAATATATTTCCCATTACCTCTTCAATCAAATCCTCTATGGTTACAATTCCTGAAAACCCTCCATACTCATCAATCAAAATAGCCATATGGTTTTTGGTCCCCTGAAGTTCTTTAAAAAGTACATCTATATTTTTATTTTCAGGTACGAAATAAGGTGCTCTAAGCATCGATTTTATATCTATATTACTCACCGGAGTTTTCATCAATTGAGCAAATAAATCCTTGATATAAAGTATACCCACTATATTGTCTATATCATCTTTATATACAGGTATTCTGGAATATTTTTCTTCAATTATACTCTCCACAGTACATGAATTCAAATCATCCATGTCTATGACGAATACTTCTGTTCTAGGAGTCATAACTTCCTTTGCCAGCTTATCATCAAATTTAAATACTCCCTCTATCATTTCCTTTTCAGACTGATTAAATACACCTGTTTCCTGACCCTCTTCAAGCATAGATCTGATTTCCTCTTCAGATACCCTATTCTCAATATCCTCTGTACTTACATTAAACAATTTCATAAGAATGGCAGTAGAACCCGATAACAATTTCACAAATGGCAGCATCAATTTACTTATAAACAAAATAGGCTTTACGAAAGCCATTGACATGGCCTCTGAATTTTGAAGTGCAATTCTCTTGGGAAGTAATTCTCCAAAAACAAGAGTTATATATGACAGCAGTAGTGTAATCACAATTACAGATACCTTATCACTGTAGGGTACACCCATTTCATCTAAAAAAAATGCAAATTTTGTCGACAGTGTGGTAGCTGCAAATGCACTGGCAAAAAAACCAGCAAGAGTTATTCCCACCTGTATAGTAGCTAAGAAATTATTAGGTTCCTTTAATAATTTCAGTATTATTTCTGCCTTTTCGTCCCCCTGTTCTGCTAAATAGTTTATCCTGCTCCTATTTAAAGCAACTATAGCCATTTCTATGGCTGAAAAAAATGCATTAATCACCGTGAGTATTAATATCAACATAAGTTCGAATACTATACTCTGCCAGGTAACGTCCATGCTAAATCAAACATCCTTTCATTTATTTCCTAAGATAATAAATAGGAATTAGATGATAAGTCTAATTCCTGCAATAAAATTCCTCACTATGCTAAATATTATAACCTTGTAACCATTCTTATCATTATAAAACGAATTTTATTGTAAATAATTGGTGCAGGTGAAGGGATTTGAACCCCCACGCCATAGGCGCTAGATCCTAAGTCTAGTGCGTCTGCCAATTCCGCCACACCTGCATATAAAAATAAATACTAGGATTTTATCATATTAATCTTACCCTCACAATTTATAATCTCAGTTCAATGGTGGCTTACCGGGGAATCGAACCCCGGACACCATGATTAAAAGTCATGTGCTCTACCAACTGAGCTAGTAAACCTCTGGCTGGGATGGCAGGATTTGAACCTACGAATGATGGAGTCAAAGTCCACTGCCTTACCACTTGGCTACACCCCAATAATTAAACTTATATTTACAACAAAATAAATAAAACATCTATAAAATAATTCCGTATTTAAATTAGAATTTTTTGTAACTGTAAATTAAATTATAAAGCACAATTTTTGGAATGTCAATAGCCTTTACCGTGCCAATTTAGGCAAGTAAGCCAGCTTATTATCAGAATATGTAAACAAGTTATCTTATTACATATTAACTTTCCCTTTTTTCTAAAAACATATTTATACATTCCGGCGGCATTGGCTTGCCAAAATAATATCCTTGAATTTTATTACAATTTTCCTCCTCTAGATATCGAATCTGTTCTTCCATCTCCACACCCTCTGCTACCACTTCTAACTTCATCTTATGGGCAAGTTTTATTATCTCTCCAGTTATAATGTTTTCATAAGCTCCCTTGCATATACCATCTATAAAAGTTTTGTCAATTTTAAGAGTATTTATGGGAATGCTCTTTAAATAGTTTAAAGAAGAATATCCACTTCCAAAATCATCTAGTGCTACTCTAACTCCCATATTTTTAAGTTCAGTTATCACTCTTAAACTCCAATCAAAGGACTCCATCATGACACTTTCTGTTATTTCTATTTCCAAATATTCAGGTTTTAAGCCTGTTTCTTCTAAAACATTTCTAACTGTATTGATAAAATTATCATTTTTAAGTTGTATTGTAGAAACATTTATGGATATGAAATCATAGGAATACCCCCTGTTTTTCCACAACTTATTTTGTCTGCACGCAGTTTTAAGGACCCACTCGCCTATAGGTACTATAAGTCCTGTCTCTTCTGCAAGGCTTATAAATTCCATAGGCATTATCCAGCCAAACTTAGAACTGTTCCACCTAATTAGGGCCTCAAATCCAACTACCCTTCTAGTTCTCATATCAACTTGGGGTTGATAATACAGTATAAATTCATTATCTTTTATTGCCTTTCTCAACCCTCTTTCCAATTCCGTTTTCCTTAAGATCTCATCATACATATATTTTTCAAATAATATATATGTATTTTTACCTATTAATTTAGCTCTATTTAATGCTATATCAACATTTCTAATCAACTTCGCAGCTTCTCCTCCATCTCTGGGGAAAATCGTTATGCCTATATTAACTGATACCAGGACTTCATTTCCATCAAAACTCCACAGTCCACTAATAGTATCAACTATATGTTGAGCCAAATCTTTTAATTCTATTCCACCATCTATTTTTTGCTTTAAGAGTAAAAATCCATCTCCACCCATCCTTGAAACTATTCCAATGTCCAATTTTTTTAAGGTGTTTCCTATTCTTTTTAACAATTTATCGCCGTATTCGTATCCAAAAATATCATTTATACTTTTAAAATTATTTAATTCAATTTGAAATATTGAAAAACTACTTTGTGAATACATTTTAATTTGCTTTTCAATTTTTTTCATAAAATAATTGAAATTATATAGTTCAGTTAGCCTATCATAATAAGCTATTTTCTCCACCTTTTTATATTTAAACTCCAGTTTAGTTAATACCATAAATTCATTGTAAAAAAAATTGATAATTTTTTTTATATTTTTCTTTGAGACAATAGAATACTTATTATTTATTAATTCAATTTTACTTAACTTTCCTACATAATCACTTTTGTTGCAATCTTCTTTAAAAAATATTGGATTTAAAAAAATTGTTGCAATATGTTTTTTATTTACAATTATAGGTATACCTATATAAATCAAGCCATTTTTATGTTTATAAACACCTATCTTATTTCGCCCATTAATCCGAGAAAGTATACGCTCCTCATATGTCACAAATTCTGGGTTAGGATATAAATGAGACTTAAAGGGGACATTAAACATGTCTCCATTAGTATATTTTACTAAACATGATATTCCTGTTATAGAAAAAAAACTTTCCATTAAATTTTCAAGTTCATTCATGTTTATTATATTCGGTAATCCATCTCCCATATTAACACCAACTTTCATCTATACTACATCTTTTCTTACCTGTAAATCCTATTTCAATAAATACTGCAACTGTGTTATCATATATGCTATATGCAACAATTTAACTAATTTATCCTGTAGAAAGCTTATTTTATTTTAAATACCCCATATCTATTATATGTTTTACAAAAAGTGCATATGATTATTTTGCAAATTATGGATTATCTTTTAATCAAATTTCATATTTTTCAATTTATCCTTAAACAGATCTCCCAATGTAATTTTATCACCAGAATCATTTAAATACTTTTTAAAATTCTCCTTAGGACTATCTACAGCTTCTTTTATACTAAGTGACATTCTATTGGCATCTGCATCTATGTTGAGTATTTTAACCTGTACTTCATCTCCTATATTTAAAACATCCGAAGGTTTTACAATATGATCCTGAGATATCTCAGATATATGTACAAACCCTTCCAATCCATCTTCAATTTCCACAAAAACACCTATATTTATAATTTTAGTTATAGTTCCCTTAACTATGTCATCTATTTTATATCTTTCATTTACTTTATCCCAGGGACTATTTCCCATGGCCTTCATAGAAAGTGAAATTCTATTTCTTTCTCTGTCAGTATCCATTACACAGACTTTAACACGTTCCCCCACTGATACTACTTCCGCAGGGTTTTTTATCCTCTTCCAGGAAAGTTGTGATATATGAACTAATCCCTCTACACCGCCTAAATCAACAAATGCTCCAAACCCCGTAATCCTGCTTACGATTCCCTCTATTTTATCACCTTTATGTATATTGTTCCATAACTGATCCGCTTTTTTTTCAAGTTCTAACTGCTCAACTTCCTTCCTTGACAGCACTATCTTATGCTTGTTTTTATCCAGTTCAATCACCTTTACGGCTAATGTCCTATTTAGAAAATCGTTCAGATTGTCTACATACTTTACTGACAGCTGAGATGCCGGTATAAAAGCTCTAAAGCCATATAATTCTGCCAATACTCCCCCTTTTACCACTTTCTTTACAATTACATCAAAGGCTTCTCCCTTTTTAAACGAATCTTCAACCTTATTCCAATTTCTTATTTCATCAGCCTTTATCTTCGAAAGCAGCAATCCATCTTCTCCATTATTTAAACTCATTATATATACGTATATTTCATCTCCAACTTTTAAAAGTTCTTCCATATTTATATTTTCTTCACTGCATATTTCATTTTTAGGCAGTATTCCATCCACCATATATCCAATACTTATTACAGCCTCTTTATCATTTACGGAAATCACTTTTCCCTTTACTATCTCTCCGTTTTTTACATTTCCCATAGTTGAATCAATTTGATCGATAACTTCATCCATTGAATTTACTTCCTTGTCACACGCCATTAAAATATCTCTCCTTTTCATTTATACTTACAGCCAACAGTTATATTTTATCACAAATAATGGCCCTAAGGTAATAATTTAAATATCCTTATAACTTCTATATCCCAAAATTGGATCTGCACTCTCCACTGCTTTTACAATGGCCTTTTCTACCACCTCAGCAGCTAAGAATCCAGCCACACTCAAATCCGACTTTACCTTTCCAGTAGCCATGGTAAATATAGTATCTCCATCAAACATGGAATGGGCAGGTCTTATTGCTCTTCCATATCCATCCTGGGCCATGGATGCCATCTTGTTCATTTCAGATTTTGTAAAGCTTCCATTGGTTACTACCACACCAATAGTGGTATTCCCACTAAACAGATTTTTTTTCTGGGAATACATTTTCATCATTATATTTTCGGTACCTGCGAAAGATTTTCCGTCCTTTCTCAATGCGCCTGCTATTATATTCCCACTTTTACTATCTATCACATCTCCAAGACAATTCACTGCAACTATCGCGCCAACTTTAAGCTCTCCCACTTGAAGAGCATAAGACCCAAGTCCCCCTTTCATTGCATATTCATCTCCCAGTATTTTACCTACAGTTGCTCCAGCTCCTGCACCTATATTTCCATTTTTACATAAATTAAATTCAGAATTTATACAGGCCTTATATCCCATGGATTTATCAGGTCTTATTTTGCAATCACCTATATCGAGATCAAATAGTACAGCCTCACATACTATAGGTACTTTTGTAACATTTACGTCAAATCCAATATCTCTCTCCTCCAAATACTGCATTACACCACCTGCTGCATCCAATCCAAAAGCACTTCCTCCTGCGAGAACCACTGCATGTATTCTATCTACTAAGTTAACAGGATTTAAAAGATCCGTCTCACGTGTACCTGGAGATCCTCCTCTTACGTCCACTCCAGCAGATGCACCCTTTTCACATATAACTACAGTACATCCTGTAGGTCCCTCTAAATTTTCAGCATTTCCTATTCTTATTTCATCTATACTATTGAATAAAATTTTTTTCATATCTACCTCCACACTATAAAACCCCAAGCCAGCAAAAGCTCAGGGTTAATTTCATATCTCATTTGATTAAAAAATAAACTTATTTATGTCTTATTTTAGTAACAGCAGTAACAACGGATACTGCAATAAGTACAGATAAAATCATTTCAGGTATTCCGTTTGTAAAAGCTACCGCCAATATCCCCTTTTTAGCCGCACTTAAACTTATATTCAATGCCTTTGAATAGGGCCCTAAGTATATAAGATATATCATTCCCAGCACACCTGCAGTGTTTATAAGTGAGCCAGCAGCAGCAGCTATTCCCACAGGCAAAAACCTGTTTTTCATCTTTATAGCCCTAAACACATAATAACTCCCTAATCCTATCAGTATTCTTGGTAGAACCGATACCAATGGATTCATAAACACAAAAGAAACAGGAGTAGGTGTAGTTATAGATTGAATTACACTGAATATACCAAAAATAAGCCCCACCATAGCGCCTACCAATGGTCCTTCCAAAATAGCACCTATTATAACAGGAACATGCATTATAGTAGCTTTCACCGGCGGAATAGGTATAAAACCCAATCCCGTTACACCAAGTACAATAGAAATTGCAGACAGCATGCCAATTACAGTAATCTGCCTAACACTGAGCTTTGACCATCCTTTAACTTGTCTTTCCATAAACCTTCTCCGTTGTTATTCATTACGATATAACACGGAACCTCCTTTATAAAATTTAGTTCAGTTTTTTAATAAATACTGACGACTTTATTTTATCACTTTTAACAAAAAATACAATAAATTAGTTAAAAAAAACACAATGTCTTTTAGTCCCTGTATATTGGGAATCCTTCTTTAAAATATTCTTCAGGATACAATAAATCCATTACCTTTTTTTTACTGCATTTCCCATCTTCCATAAATACATCAGGTATTCCACTCAAATTTACCCTTATGTTTTCCAGCGGAAATATATCACATATATTTTCTATACATTCAGCTGCAGAATTATTCTTCGATTTTTTTACATATTCCAATATATTATTTCCACTTAACCAACCTGATTCTCTGTACTCCTCATCGTAATTTATTACAGTGCATTTCAATTTATTTTTATCATTTCCAGATATAGAGGACATAAAAAAAGTTTTGACCATAATATCATCTAACGGCAGACTATAACCTGCAAAAACTATATGCTTTGCATTTTTCATAAGAAGCCCCATTTCAGTTTTAAGCTCTTCTAGTGTTGGCACACTTCTTTTCTTGGAAAGGCTCTGTATTATGAGAGTCATATCATAGGGGTAAGTTATCTGCCCACAATAGGGACATTCTATGGCTCCTCTCTTATATATTTTCTCTTTTTGCGTAGTATATCTCCAATTTTTCTGCAATGGTTTTAGAATAGATGGGCCAAAAATTTCTGTAGACAATCTATTCCATTTCTTCGCAAAACTAATTATTGATTTTCCACATTCAGGGCAAATTCTGGATCCAAACATACCATGTGGAAACAATATTTTTCCTATTCTTATTATCCTGGAAGGATAATTATAATCATTTATACCTTTGCACTGAGGTTCATCTGTAACATACCATATACCGGATTCATTGCCATCCAATTGAGCAGAAGAAATTTGAGTCCCAAAATCATCATACAGTTGCAATTTTAAACCATCTTTTAGTTTAACTGGATTTTGATTTTTCTCTTTATGGGCATTAAACAGATTCCAAAGAATTATAGGATCCCAATTAAAAGATATTATAGCATAGGAATAAAGGTAAAAACGTCTGGTATCCCTTCTATAGCCTCTGTTCTCAAATTCCTGAGCCTCTTCTATCATAAGTTCTGTAAGTATCTTTGCAAATTGATAATAAGGTTCCATTTTTTCTCTATCCGTATAACCAGGAGTATTTTGTATGCTAAATCTCTCCAATTCTTCAATAATCAAAATAAGACATCTTTTGGCTGCCTGAACTCTTTCCGCTCTCAAAAATTGTGTTTTCCCATGAAGAAAAGCATTAAATCCCATATTATTGTCAATAAGCTGATCGAGCATGGTAAAAAGCTCATGCATATTAAGTTTGTCATTAGTACTTATTATAGCTTCAAGGGCTTTTAAATCATATATCTTTGATATTTTAGTGTCTTTAATTAAATCTTCTACAATTAGTTTTTTAAAAGCATTGGATAATTTTTCATCTTTCCCATTTAAGAAAGAAAAATCCTTTTTACTAATTTTTAAAACAAGCCTCATCAACTCGTTAGTTGCATGAAGTCCTAAACTTTTAGTCGCACCAGCCCCCCAAAGTATAACGGTTTCAGGCCAATATTTTTCAGGCATGATTCATATCCTTCCTTTTTTTTAATTAATCAAGTGATCCTCATGATCATTTTTACAATATTATAACCTAATATTAAAATATTTAAAATACAAAAATGCACTTATTCATTCACAATAAGTGCATTTTTAAAGGGATTAGATATGTTTAAGTTAACACCAACATATATAAAAAGGGACTTCTGAAAGAAGTCCCTAATTACCATATTACAAAGCTCTGTTATTAAAAATAACATCAGCATCACAATTGATAAATCCTTCCCTCCGAAAGATTCTTATGCATACAGGTACAGGCAGGTCTCCTGACTATCGGCTCATCCTTTTTTTTCCTTCCCGGAACAATCCAGTGAAAAATTAAAATTGTCACCTCATACAGTAGCGGGGGCTGTAATGGTATTTCACCATATTCCCTTTTAATTATCATTTAAACCATATACCCTATTATTAAGTTATGCATTCATTATATACCTACCATTTATATACGTCAAGCAACTTTTTTTACACTTTTCCCAATCATATTGAGCAAATGACAGTTACTTTAATCCTTCTTCATAAGCCTGTATCATTTTCTTCACCATCTGTCCTCCGATGGATCCTGCCTCCCTGGATGTAATATCTCCATTATATCCATTTTTTAGACTTACTCCTACTTCTCTAGCTGCTTCCATTTTAAATCTATTGAGACCTTCCTTTGCCTCTGGAATCAAAGATTTATTTCCATTTCTTGCCATAGTGAATTCCTCCTTATTTCATATAGATTTTTTATTGAAGTATTTTATTGATTGTGTATTTAGAGTTTATGTAATTTAACGTTTTATAAACTATTAAATTAATAGCAAATATGAAAAAATCACTGAAATCTTGTTAAAAATTCCAGTGATTTTGGTTTTATTTAAATTATACCTGTTTAATTGCTCCCCTTTTCACTGCCACATTTATTATATTGAATAAGACCGCACCTACTACAGTATTTACAACAGCTGCAGGCAAAACTACACTTAAAAATAATGCTGTAAAGCTAGCTCCAAGTCCTACCGTAAACAAAACTACCGTTAAGAATGTAGTACCGCTTACTATCGTTCCAACTGCTGTAGCCAGTATTATATTTATCTGATTGCTTATTCTATCTCTAAAAGGCTTTATTAAGACAAACATCACATTTATAGTTATGAATTTATCAATTACATTGGCAAATTGCCCTCCTGGAAAAGTTGAAGTTGCTGCTGCTAATATTCCCGCTATAACACCTGAACAAACGCAGGTCTTGTAATCTTTATTAAATATAAGTATTATAAAAAGCATTGCAAGGGATATATCAGGTTTCATACCAAATAAAATTGGAGGCACTATCTGATGCAGTACTGCACCAACTGCAAGTAATATGGAATTTATAATCATTTTTTTTAAGTTCATAATTGATACACTCCTAAAATTATAATTTTAAATACTAAATTCTAAGACAGTGATGTAATCTATATATATTTTTTATATATTCATTTCAAAGCATAACAAACACCACCAATTTTCAAATTTTTCCCATTAAAAAACTCCATCCTAGAAAACTAGGACGGAGATATCCGCGGTACCACCTAAATTGTGTTTATTTAAAAACACCTCTCTTTCAGATACAAACATATCCTATCCGTTATAACGTACGGCTGACGTTAACCACTACTTTCTACCTTGAGTAGATTTCAATTTACTCCTCTTAGGTCCATTCACTACATACTCAGTATTGGGATTCCACCTTTTCCAACTCTCTGTCACTTAACTACATAGTTACTCTTCCTCGTCAAAGGATTTAATATTTAAATTAAAAATATAATATCACTTGTTTTTCATAATGTCAACACATATTTTTTCAAACCAAGATTTAACCCAGATTATTTTTTATTTTGATAATTGAATTGTCATTTTTATCAAATAGTTCTCTATAACAGTAATTTATTATATCACTTCTCTTTATTATACCTATAAATACATTTTTATCATCTATTACCGGCACAAAATTTTGATTTACAGCAAGTGATATTAAATCCTTCATGTCAGAATTGATTCTAACCGATTTATTATTCATACGGGTTGAAATTTCCTTTAGGAGCACTTTGTTTGTATTTTTAAAGTTCAAATCAGGAGTGTTCTTAAGCTTCCAAAGTAAATCACCCTCTGTAAGAGTTCCCACATATTTTCCCTTGTCATCAATAAGAGGAATAGCTGTATACCTATACAGCTCCATTCTCTCCAACGCTTGTCTCATAGTCGAATTTGGTGTTTCATAAACTACTTCTGCCTTAGGTGTGAGAAAAAATGCTATATTCATACGTTTTTACCCCTCAATGCCTTTATTTAATACTCAATTTCAAAATTAAATATAGTAACTCAATTAGATAACTTCAGTGTTCATAAAAATTCAAGCCCTATTAATAGGCCAATTATCAATGTCAATATTTAAAATAAAAACATATAGATTTTATATGATAATCGGCCTAACAGCCTTGGATTTTAGAAAATGTTACTTTGAACATTCAGCTTCTACTTGAAGTAATTTTCTAAGTACGTCCTCTATATCATCCACTAATTTTTCATCAATTTTTATATTGTCCTCATTTACAGCATCAACTGCAATTTTCAAGCCCTTAGTTATATTACTTATTTCCTCCAGCGTTAACAACATAAGTATATTCTCTTTCATGTCAATAACCCCCTTATCTAACTTAATTTTTTAGAAAGTGACTATATCTATTATCCCTTTTATATTTTGTAAAACTTAAGTTAATATAAAGTGCTTATTTAGAGATAATTTATAAATTAGTGTCCAGTAAATATTTTTTATATTAAACAGCAAATTAAAGTAAATTAACCTGCTGTTTATTTTTTAATTATAACTGATATTACCATTATTTAAAATACAATTTTAAAACTGTTATTAGAAATTCGCTATAAAATCATAATATTCTTCCATCATATATTCTGTGTATATCTTTCTTCCCATAAGCCTGTATATTACGTCAAAACTCCTATATCCTTCTTTGTGCAATTTACAATCCTTTAAAAGTTTTTTCAACATACCCTTGTTTATTTGAAGAAGAGCAATTAATTCATCCAACGTATAGAACTCTTTGTAAAGCAAGTTTTTAAGTTTTTGCTGCATCTCCAGCTTATATTTCAAATCCAATTTTCTATTCTTATGAGGTCCATAATCTCCCCTATGATGCTCAGGACATAAATACTTAAAGTTTAAAGGGAAATCCACACCCCCCTGACTTTTATAAACTATATGATGCCTATCCGCTGGTCTACCACATATTTGGCATTTTAACAATTTCTTCCCTCCCAGTTTTTTATAATGGATTTTTATTATAACTTCTATTAACATTATAACACAGGTTATGCTGTATTACACTTATAAAAATTTGTGAATTAACTAAATTATTTTTTATTATTCTTTAAATTTTTAATAAAAACCACCAAAAGGAAAATAAATAATGCTACAAAAATAGGCACTGCAGAATAGTATATTATCTTATCGAAATCAATATTCATTAACTCAGTCCCCTCTTCATATACTCTAATACTTATAGAGTTTCTACATTAAAAATGAAATTCCTTTAAAAATTATAAATTAAATTTAGCTACTTCACAAAAATATTCAAATTTTGATGAAGCAGCTATTAATTACTATAATTTACTCTATATGATTATTATATTCTTTAATAAGCCCCTTTCTATAGGCTATCAAAAGCTTTTCCAAATCAGCTATCTGCTTTTTCAGCTCTTTCCCTATATCCGTATCTGCCACCCTTTTTCTCTTAGCTACATGTTCCAAAATTACAGTAGAAGATATAATATCTTTGTCTTCTTCTATGGCATTTTTTATAGCTGAAAAAGGTTCATGAGAAGTAAGCAGTAATCCATAAGAATTATATATAAGTGTATATCCTGCAATTCCAGTTTCAGGCTGATATGCTTTGCAGAAGCCGCCATCTATTACAAGCAGCCGTCCATTTGCCTTTATAGGGCTTTCTCCTTCCTTAGTCTTTACGGGAATATGACCATTTATAATATGGGAAGTATCCGGGTCTAAATTGAATTCTGACAGTATATTCTTACATACCTGTTCGTTATCCCTGTATTGGTAGTAATAATTTTTAGGCTCATAATGCGCCTCCTTATCATCAATAAAATATCTTTCAAAAGTGGTCATTCTGGTTTTCCCAAACATAGGTGAATCCTCCCCACACCACATGTACCACATCATGTCCATTGCATATCTTTTTGCAGGACTGTTGGGCTTGAAAAAATAGGCATCTCTGGCTATACGATCATATCTGTCCAGAAGTTCTTTCCCCCTGTAGCTTATTTTTCCTATTTTAACTTCTCTAAGACTTCCATCCTTATTAAGGGGAACGCATCCATGATAGAGAAGATTGGAATTATAAACCAGATACATACTGCCTTTTCCATATAAAAATTTAATATGTCTCTGGAGCTTATCACTGTTTACAAAAGAATCTGTCAATTTTTGAATGATTTCCTGTTCCCTGTCCGTCAACTTATAGGGATCACTCCAATCAACAGTTGGAAAACTAGTGTCATTTAATTTATAAGTATGACCATATAAAGTTATTTCCCATTTTTTTCTGTCTATCTTATCTAATAACAATCTATCTTCCATCTTAAATTCAGGATGCCTCTTTATTATCTGACCTTCTATCTTAAACTGCATTATGGCAATAGCCTTGTGCATCTTTGCCAAAAGCTGTAATTCATTTTCATTTATCTTCTTGTCCAATATTTTCGGTATAAAACTTTTACAAGGATCATCATTATAAAACTCCAGGGCAAAAGTCGCAAGTGGAAGCAAATTTATTCCATAACCATCCTCTACAGTTTTTAGATTAGCATATCTAAGAGATATCCTGAGTACATTTGCCACGCAGGATCTGCAGCCGGAAGCCGCTCCCATCCAGAGCATGTCGTGATTTCCCCATTGAATATCTACGGAATGATTATCCATAAGGGCATCCATTATTATTTCAGCTCCAGGTCCTCTGTCATATATGTCTCCTATAATATGAAGTCTATCCACTACCAGCCTCTGTATTACATTGGATATTGCTATGATAAATTCAGGAGCGCGATCTATGTCTATAATAGTTTTTATTATACCATTATAATAAGCTTGTTTGTCTACTCTATCTTCCTGCTCATGAAGAAGTTCCTCTATTATATATGAAAAATCCTCTGGTAAAGCCTTCCTAACTTTGGAGCGGGTATATTTTGAAGATACATTTTTGCACAATTCAATGAGCTGGTATAAGGTCACTCTATACCAATCCTGAAGATTTACCTCTTTTTCTTTGATGAGCTCTAACTTCCTTTCCGGATAATACACTACTGCAGCCAATGCCGCTTTTTGTTTTTCACTAAGCGAATTTCCGAATACATCATCTATTTTTCTCTTTATTACTCCAGAGGCATTTCTAAGCATGTGGGTAAAGGATTCATATTCTCCATGAATATCACTTATAAAGTGTTCCGTAGCTTTAGGCAAATTCAATATAGCTTCAAGGTTTATAATTTCCGTACTTGCGCTGGAAATTGTAGGATATTCTTTGGATAATAATTGAAGATATCTTAAATCTTTTTCTATTATATCTAAATTGTTTTCATCATAGAAAATCATATTTACTTTCTCCTTCTTAAAATATTATAGATATAAAAATGATATACTATAATATATTATAGTATATCATTTTTATCATGTATAGTATAAATTAAGATATCTAGTATAGCACATACCGTATATAGTAAAAATTATGTGCTCATTTGAAACTACTGCTGTTTAAATCCTCATATTTTGTAAAAAATGGCTTTAGCCTATCCACAATTACCCCTGATCCCGTTTCAGCATCTGACTCAATATTCAAGCACAACACCGGTTCATGAAGAGAAAGTCTTAATAAAAACCATCCATCCCCATTTTTATTGTCACACTCCACTCTTATTCCCTCATAATTATTGGCTGCCTCTTTCCATCCTTTAATTCCTTTTATATATTCTTTTAGATTCTCTATTATTGTAGAACCATATTCTATAAAATTGTCCTTTAAAACAGGAAACCTAAATTCTAAACTCTGCAGTGGAGTTTTTAAACTGTCTATCAAACTTTCTATATTTTTTCTCTGTTTTTTAAGTTTAGCCATTTTTATCAGTATTTTTGCTATTAAATAAGCACCATCATCTAAAAAATAATTTTCCTTTAAAGCTGCATGGCCTGATGTTTCAATGGCTAAAAAACAATCTTTTCCTTCATTATTTAATCTTATACCTTCATTTATAACATTTCTATAACCTCTCTTAAACCTGTGATGTATTCCCCCTAAATTTTCAATAAATTCACTTAATCCTCTCGAAGTTACAGAATCAGTAACTACAGCAGTACCCGGATGTTCTTCTAAAACTATAGAAGAGGCTAAAGCTATGAGAGCGTTTCTGTTTATTTTTCTGCCGCTGTCATCTACAATAGCTGCCCTGTCTACATCTGCATCAAATACTACTCCCAAATCAGCCTCATTTTCAATTACGGCGTTTCTTATGGAATCCATGGCCTCTTTAGCCTCTGGATTGGGAATATGGTTGGAAAATCTTCCATCTGGATTGATAAACTGGCTCCCATCGGTATCAGCACCTAATGGCTCCAAGACTTTGCTTGTAAAAAATCCTCCTGCTCCATTACCAGCGTCCACTATGATTTTAAGACCTGCTAACGGTATCTCATAATTTGTTTCTGAATTTATACTCTCCCTGATCTTTTCAATCAGCAGCTTAGAATATTCACTTATAAAATCTATTTTTAAAATTTTTCCCCTCCTACAGGCATCTTCATAATTACCCTCCAGAGCTTTTGTCAATATATATTTTATATCATCACTCTCGCAGCCGCCCTTTTCAGTAAAAAATTTCAATCCATTATAATAATAGGGCAGGTGGCTCGCCGTTATCATAATAGAACCATTACATTTATAGTCTGGATGTACGGTAGTCATAAACATAGCCGGCGTAGTACACAATCCACAGTCACATACAGTACATCCAAGATTTAAAAGTTCTCCGGATACAGCATCCTTGATTTCCGGACCTGACAGTCTTGAATCCATACCAACTGCAACTTTAAGTTTTTCATTTCCTATGCTTTTTTTACCTTTAAGCCATATCACAAATCCTCTGGTTATCATTTTCACTCTTTCAGCAGTTAAATTTATATCCTTTTCCCTGTTCTCAATGGCAATTCCCCTTATATCTGTTCCATTTTGCAATTTATACAATTCTTCCAGCATATATATCCTCCCAATCTTTAATTCTTACGTGTAATATTATACAACAATTTGAAGTTTATATAGATTAAAATCTCATGGTCCTCATAGAATTAAACACCGCTATAAGGGCAACTCCCACATCTCCAAATACTGCTTCCCATATATTGGCTATTCCCAGAGCTCCCAAAACCAAAATTACAAATTTTACTCCCAGGGCAATCACTATATTTTGTACAACTATTTTTTTGGTTTTTCTCGCTATTTTAATGGCTACTGGTATTTTTGAAGGTTCATCCGTCATTATAACCACGTCCGCAGCTTCTATGGCAGCATCTGAACCAATTCCTCCCATGGCCACTCCTACATCTGCTCTTGCAAGCACCGGAGCATCATTAATTCCATCCCCTACAAATGCCAATTTATGTCTTCCATTATTTCTGCCGTATATTTCTTCTAATTTTTTCACTTTTCCATCTGGGAGAAGTTCTGTATACACCTCATCCAATCCGATATTTTCCGCTACTTTTTTCCCTGCTGAATAGCTATCTCCAGTTAACATTATCACCTTTCCTATGCCCACTTTTTTTAAACTTTCCACTGCTTCTCTGGAATCTTCCTTTATTTCATCAGATATAACTATATATCCTGCATAATTGCGGTCAACTGCCACATGTACTACAGTTCCTATTTCCTGAACTTTTTCTCCCGCAATTTTATTATCCAGCATCAAATTTCCGTTTCCAACCAGCACTTGAACACCATTTACATTAGCCTGTATACCTTTTCCCGGAATTTCATTATAGTCTTTTATCAAATTCCTCTCTATTCCTTTATTATAAGCTCTTAATATTGAAGTTGAAATAGGATGATTCGAATAAGACTCGGCATAGGATGCATATTTTAAAATGTCTTCTTCTTTAAAATCGCCGCAGTTTTTCACTTTCGCAACCTCAAATACCCCTTTAGTCAGAGTACCCGTTTTGTCAAATACCACCGTATTTACATCATTTAGAGCTTCTAAGTAGTTTCCTCCTTTTACAAGGATTCCATTTTTAGAAGCACTTCCTATTCCCCCGAAGAATCCCAGCGGTATGGATATAACAAGTGCGCAGGGACAAGAAACTACCAAAAATATCAATGCTCTATAAAACCAGTCGGAAAAAGTTTCTCCACTCATGAGAACAGGTGGAAGGACAGCTAGCATAAAGGACAATATAACTACTGCAGGAGTATAATATCTGGCAAATTTGGTTATAAAATTTTCAGTAGGAGCTTTTTTACTGCTGGCATTTTGAACTAAATCCAATATTCTGGCCACAGTAGATTGTCCAAATTCCTTGGTTACTTTTACAGACAGCACTCCATTTTTATTTATAAATCCACCCAATACCTCATCGCCTATAGAAACCTTCTTTGGAAGTGATTCTCCAGTAAGAGCTGAAGTATCAATCATGGAATCTCCGTTTATTACTTTTCCATCAAGAGGTATTTTTTCTCCCGGCTTGATCAATATTATATCTCCAATATTTACTTCCTCCGGAGCCATCTTTTTTACTCCATCCTCCACTTTTACACTGGCAAAATCCGGTTTTATATTCATTAAATTTGATATGGATTTTCTGGAATTATCTACAGCTCTATCCTGAAAATACTCACCAATTCTATAAAACAGCATTACTGCCACAGCCTCTGGAAACTGCTTAATGGAAAGAGCACCTATACTTGCAATGCACATTAAGAAATTCTCATCAAATACCTGTCCTCTAATTATATTTCTAAAAGCTTTTAATAATATTTCTCTTCCAATTATAATATAGCTTATCAAATACAATGTCATTTCTATTTTGAACTGAAAGTTAAAAATTATAGCACTTATATAGAGCACAACACCTATTCCCTGAATTATATTTTCCATTCTGTTATTTTTTGTTTCATCACAATTTCCTTTTTCCTCCGATTTAAGATTTTTCGTGCCATATAGTACCTTTACTTCCGGTTCTATCGTATTTATTATATTTTCTATTTTTTTTACAACATAATCCAGCTTTTGTTCGTCTTCCAATTGTACAATAAGTTTCTTAGACAGAAAATCTAAATATGCAGTCTTTATTTCAGGAATATTCTTTACCCGACTTTCAATTTTACTGGCACAATTAGCACAGCATAAGTTCTCCAGTATAAACTCTCTTTTTTTATCATTACCTTTAACATCTATAATCCTACTGTCACTTAATTTGCCGTCCACAGTCACATTCATTCAAATTCCCTCCATCTCTTTCTTTTATACAGCTGCTTATAATATTTCCTTCTATATGTATTAAAATTTACATATGAATATATGAGTAATTGTTCATATGTTTATACTATTAGTATATTTTAATAATCTATAAATGTCAATAATTTGTCTAAATAAATATGACTAAATTAAAAATAGCTAATGAAGAAACCTTCATTAGCTATTTTTACATCAGCATTATCAAAATATATTGTACTTTTTACTCTATATCTTTTACTTCATAGCCTGCATCCTTAACAGCCTTTTCTATATCCGAATTGTTGATTTCAGAAGAAGATTTTATAACTGCAGTTTTACTTCCCAAATCCACTTTCACACTTGAAACTCCTTCTATTGACTCTAAAGCTGATTTAACATGTTCAACACAATGCTGGCAGCTCATTCCCTCTACATGTGCTATTTTTTTTATTTTTCCTTTAAAAAACATATTTACACCTCTTTACATTTTTATATTTATTTTAAATTGTCAGCTTTAACTCAAACTTCCAACTTAAATTGCCGATTAAATTTCTCAATTGTACACTGGTTTAAATCTCTTAAGCCTAAGTGCATTTAAAAGCACTGAAACCGAGCTAAAACTCATAGCTAGTGCTGCTATCATAGGATTCAAAAGTGGTCCTCCAAATATAAAAAGTATTCCCATGGCCACAGGTATACCTAATGAGTTGTATCCAAAAGCCCAAAATAAATTTTCTTTTATATTCTTTATGGTCTTTTTGCTCAGATCTATGGCCGTAACCACGTCCATCAAGTCACTTTTCATAAGGACAATATCCGCTGATTCCATAGCCACATCTGTGCCAGAGCCTATTGCTATGCCTACATCCGCCTGTGCCAGAGCTGGGGCATCATTTATTCCATCACCAACCATAGCTACTTTCTTATTCTCATTCTGCAGCTTTTTTACCTCATTGGCCTTATCCTCTGGAAGAACCTCTGCAAGCACTCTGTCTATTCCAACTTGCTCCGCTATGGCCTGAGCTGTATTTTTATTGTCTCCAGTTATCATAGCCACTTCTATACCAAGGGAATGGAGCTTTTCTACAGCCTTTCTGCTGTTTTCTTTAACCGTGTCCGCTACAGCTATTATTCCTATTAATTTATTATTTAATGCTACATACATAGGCGTTTTGCCTTCACTAGAAAGTTTTTTCCACACCATCTCCATATTCTCCAGAGAAACTTTTTTGTCTAGAATAAGTTTTCTATTGCCTAAAAGCACATCATCATTTCCCACGGAAACTTCAATGCCGCGGCCGGGTATAGCAACAAAAGAATTTACCTTTCTCAATAAAATGCTCCTATTCTTAGCTTCTTTAACTATAGCTTCTCCCAGCGGGTGCTCCGATGCTTTTTCAGCAGAAGCTGCAACTTGAAGTAAATAATCCTCTTTCACTGTGTCTAATGGAACTATATCTGTAATTTTTGGTTTCCCTTCAGTTATAGTGCCGGTCTTATCAAATACTACAGTTTGTATTTTATGGGCAATTTCTAAAGCTCCACCACTTTTTATAAGTACCCCATACTCTGCCCCCTTGCCAGTTCCCACCATTATAGCCGTTGGTGTAGCCAATCCCAGTGCACAAGGACAAGCTATTACAAGTACAGATATAAATATGGTTACTGCAAATACACCAGATTGCCCAGATACATACCAGCCTATAGATGCCAATATACCCAATACAAGCACTACAGGCACAAAATAACCAGCTATTATATCAGCCAGTTTTGCAATAGGTGCCTTAGATCCCTGAGCCTCTTCAACCAGTTTTATTATCTGAGAGAGTACAGTGTCCTTCCCCACTCTAGTAGCTCTATACTTTATAGAACCATTTTTATTTATACTTGCACCTATAATTTTACTTCCCGGAGTTTTCTCCACCGGTATACTCTCCCCTGTAAGCATCGATTCGTCTACAGAAGTCATTCCTTCAATAACTTCACCATCCACAGGGATTTTTTCTCCAGGCCTTACTACAAGCACATCAGAAACTTCCACTTCATCAATTGGAATCTTTATTTCTTCTCCATCTCTCATTATATTTGCAGTTTTAGGAGCTAAATCCATTAATTTCTTTATTGCTTCAGAAGTCTTTCCTTTAGCCAGATTTTCAAAATATTTTCCCAAAGTTATAAGAGTAAGTATAACACCTGCAGATTCAAAATACATATGGTAATAACTGTTGTCCTGTAATATTTTAAATACGGAAAACACGCTGTACAAAAATGCTGCCGATGTCCCTATAGCTATAAGCGAATCCATATTTGGGCTTCTTCTAAACAATGACTTAAATCCTATAGTAAAATACTTTTTCCCAACTATTATCACCGGAAGAACTAATAAAAGCTGAATTACCGCAAATGCCCTGGGATGAACCATAGGATCCACTGCTGCAGGAGGCATTACATTTAAACTTTCGGCTATCATAGGACCCATAGCTACAACAAGAAGTGGAATTGTGAATACAGCAGACATTATAAACCTTCTTTTCAATTCTCCAATTTCTTCTTTTTTCTTTTTTTCTTTGTCAGCAGCACTTTCCTCTTCTAAAATTTTATATCCTGCCTTCTCGATATCTTTTTTCAAGCTGTCAATTTTCATTTTAGAAGGATCAAAAGTTACAGCTAGTTTTTCAGTAGCAAAATTTACACTGGCCTCCTCCACTCCTTCTACTTTCTTGCTCACCTTTTCTATTGTTCTAGCGCAGGCTGCGCAACTCATTCCCTCTATTTGAAAAATTTTACTTTTCATTCTAAAACCTCCCTAAAACAAATTCACATTTATATTTTTATCCATTCTTGTCTAGCAACTTACCTAATAAATTCATTATTTCATCCACCTTTTCTTCTCCAGAATTATGAAGAAAGGCATCCTTCACACAATGATTTAAATGCTGCTTTAGTATTAACAAATTTGCTTTTTTCAATAGAGCCTGAGCTGCTACAATTTGATTGGATATATCAATACAGTATCTTCCATCTTCTATCATTTTCATTATTCCTTCAATTTGACCCTTTGAAGTTTTTAATGCCTGAAAAGCCCTCTTTTTTTCTTCATTCATCTCTACCTCCTCCCCACCCCTGTGGGGTGGTATTTTATAAAAAATATAAAATTTAAACAATATCAACTTCTTGTTTAAATTTTATTATCGATTAATAATCATTCTATATCTACATTATAACTCAAATTTTCATTTTGTATATACCTTTTTAACATATTTATCAATACTATAGTAAATTCACAGACATTACACATATCTGCATTTTGAATTTTATCTGCAGATATTCTTAGGTATATCCGTTAAATTCACCTTTTGAATACCTGACCTGCGTGGATTTACCAGCGCCACAGCTTTTTCCTTGCTTAGAGTGACCATGATATTACCACTGTCCTTATTCAAGGATATATCCGTAGGATACCTCCCCACTCTTAACTTTTTTACTTTTTTAAAATTTTCCATGTCCACTACAGTTATAGTATCCTCTCCAGTATTTGCCACATAACAGCATTTGCCATCAGCAGATAGACAGAGAGCTTTTGGTCTCCTTCCAGTGGATATGGGTTGAAGCACAATATAATTTTCAGAATCAATCAAGGATATGTCATTGTCTTTAGTATTAGTTACCATTATGTAATTCCTATTAGGAACAAAAGCAATTCGTGAAGGATGCCTCCCAATTTGCAGCTTCTTTACAAGCTTGTCGTTTTGAACATTGTAAAATAGGATAAATCCGTTATCGTCTTCATCTTTAATATTCAATACTACTACTGCTAAAGTTTTTCCATCTGGAGATACCCTTATATCTTCAGGTCTTCCTTCCACATTGATTCTGCTCACAATCTGATTTGTAACGGAATCAATTTTACATATAGTTTTTTCTCCAGTAATTACAAAATAATAATTCCTTGGATCCCGCGTTTCTTTTGCCAGGGATTTTGCCCTATATCCCATAGTTGTAAATGCACCAATTAAAAATACTATCAATAAACTTAAAGCTAATATAACATTATTTCTCTTGCATTTGGACATATCAAAACACCCCTTACCTCGTTTTCTATCTTATTTTGTGCTTTTTTTAACATATATATTCCTCTTGATGGTAACGAGTTAAAATTTTTTTTACTTATATATTTTCACAGATGTTTCAAGATGTGCATACTTCTTTAATATGTTCATATCTTCATTGGATAAAGCCACACACCCATAAGTCCAATTATATTTAGAACCACCTCCATGTATCCCTATGGCACCTCCAAGGGGAGTATTCCACGGCGGCTGTTTTTTATTTTTAATGGCATATTTTATTCTTTCATATTGAGTTCTATTGATAATATTTTTATCCAATGCATTTTGTGCATCTTCTACGTTGGGATAACTTATTCCTAAAAAATATGTATACTTTGTCTGAGAATTTATATAGCATATATAATAATCTCCTTCCGGAGTCTTTTTATCTCCTTCTGCTTCTTTTTTACCCTGGGGAACTCTTCCAAGCCCAATTTTAAATCTTCCTATTAAATTTCCATCTCCATAAAGTTCCATTACCCTTTTACTCTTATATATTTTTATGGAAGTTTTATTTGGAGATGCAGAAGGTTTTTTAAAAAATATTTTTTCACCTTCATTCTCTTTAAATAAAATACCCTGATGGATAACTTTTTTACCGGAATTCATTCTAACATAATTTTTTATGGACACTGTAGAGATAATTCCTACTAAAATCAGTCCAAAAATCAGAAATAAAATTGGAAAATTTTTACCTTTACTCTTCATCTTTATCCCACCTTTTACTCATTTCCATATCTCATCTTATAAGAATGCTGCCATTGGCTAACACCCCCAGCTTCCTAAAGTACTGCTACGCACCTTGATAAATGATTCTAATTTACTCCAATTACAGCTTTAATCCATTCTATTATATTTTCATTTTTCTTTTTTATGCTTTCATACTCCTGGTATCTTTTATTATAATCGTCCATTTTTTTGTTGTATTCACTTACGTGTGAATTATATTCTGTAAATTTACTATTATACGCCACTACTGTTTCATTCCATTTATAAGTATTTTTTAATCCAGCAGAATTCATATCGTTTTTTAGCTTCTGCAGCTCTATGTTCTCTTTTTGCACGATGTTTCCTAAATTATCTATTGATTTTTTATACTGCTGAAGGGTAATGTTCATATCTTCCAGCATCCGTGAGGTCTGGGGGGATTCTCTCGATTTTATATCCACCAGTGATGCCATACATATAACTAGTAATATTATAACCGCAACTGCAATTTCGGTTAAAATGGCCTTTAATTTTTCCATAAATATCCTCCCCAATTTAGAATCTAACCCCTTAAAATTCGATTTTTCTGTATATGATATATAATAGTTCCAATAGTATTATATATCATATAATACTACCATTATGATGAAAAATATGATAATAAACTGACAGCAAAATAAATTTACCGTCAGTTTATTATCATACAAAGTTACAGATTCCCGGTATAAACTTTAATTATACTCTTCAATACACTTTCAACAGTATCTACATTTTTAACAGAAAAGTCACAGCAATTCATATAAATATGATATCTGTCTTTAAAAATTTTCTCAATTTCCCCTGTATTATTTTTTAAAAGGGGCCTGTTATCTATATCCAAATCACAGATTATTTTTTCAAGCGGTCTATCTATAAAAATTATCAATCCTTTTTTCCTAAGATTTAATATATTTTCCTCATTTTTTATTACTCCTCCGCCTGTGGATATCACAATATTTTCTTTTTGACTCACTTGACTTACTGCCTTTAATTCTAAATTCCTGAAAAACTTCTCTCCACCTTCAAAAATTTCTGAAATAGTACGTCCCTGCTGTTTTTCTATATAATCATCTATATCTATAAAACCCTTATTTAATTCCTTGGATAACATTCTGCCTATGGTAGTTTTCCCGGATCCAGGCATACCTATGAGAACTACATTTTTATATATTCTCTTCATAAATCAAATCTTTTTCCCTTGTCTCAAATCATTATATATTTTATCTATAATTTTCAAAGGTATTTCTCTTCCCTGCCAAATTCGCTGAGATGCTGCAGCCTGGGCCACCAACATATATAATCCATTCACAGTATTAAGTCCTAACTCATCTGACAACTTCAGAAATAAAGTACTTTGAGGATTGTATATCAAATCCACTGCTGTGTTAAATTTACTTAAAATTTTCCTATCTACAGGACAATCATTTATATCCGGGTACATTCCACAGGGTGTACAATTTATTATAATATCACCTTTTTTTATTTTACGCAGTCCATCATAGCTTATAACTTTAAATCCGTATTCATGAAATTTATGCGGATCTCTACTTACATATACCATATCCCTGGCCCCATTGTCTAAAATATATCTGGCTACAGCTTTGGAAACTCCTCCTGTACCCAACAGTATTACGGTTTTATTAAATAGCTCTATATCATATCTTTTTAAGGTCAATCCAAAACCATAATAATCAGTGTTATGACCTATCAATTCATCATCGATAAACTCTATGGTATTCACGGCCCCTATGTCCTTTGCCTCTTTGGATATTTCATTCAAATACTTCATAATTTCAACTTTATAGGGTATGGTCACATTTATACCTCTGCACCCCAAAATTCTTAAGCTCTCCAGCGATTTGCCTAGATCTTTTCCCTCTATTTCAAAGAGATTATATTCTCCACTCTTCCCCATAACATCCAAAATAAGATGATGTATAACAGGAGAAAAACTATGCACTAATGTTTTTCCTATAAGCCCATAAAAATCACTCAATTAAACTCACCTCCAGTGCAATTGACAATTTACAATGCACAATTGACAATTGTAATTTGTCAACTGTCAATTGTCTTATCCTTCCCTATAATTTCCCAGTAATTTAAAATAGGAGCTCTCTTTTTTTATTCCCTCCAGTGCACTTTTAGTCCCCATCTCCATTATATTTCCATAAAAATCAATACAAAAAAAATACTGCCACGGTCTGTTTACCATAGGTCTTGACTCTATTTTAGTCATATTTAAGTTATTTTCCCAGAAGAACTTGAGTACATTGTATAAACTTCCAACTTTATGGGGTAGAGTAATGAGAATAGTGATTTTATCGCATTTTCTATCATATACCATATTCCTGCTTATTACTATGAATCTTGTATAATTATAGCTGTTGTAATTTATATTTTCCTTCAATACATCCAATCCATAAAATTCCGCAGCTTTCCTGCTGGCTATGGAAGCTTTACTCTTGTCATTCTCTTTCTTTATGTATTCAGCACTTTTAGCTGTATTAAAATAAGGTATAAGCTTCCAATGTTTGTGTTTTTTTAAAAATTTACTGCTCTGCATAAATGCCTGACTATGTGAATATACTTCCTCTATGTCTTCTATTGAAGCTCCCGGAACACCTAGAAGGTTATGGTTTACTTTAATACACTTCTCTCCCACTATATAAAGATCATATTTTTCAAGCAGATCATAGACTTGAGAAATTCCTCCAGTAGAAGAATTTTCAATTGGAAGGATTCCATAATCTACATTCCCATTTTCCAGTGAATTAAACACATCTTCAAAGTTATCAAAGCCTAGGGTTTTAACCTTATCCCCAAAATAGTCAATTAGAGCTTCATAACTAAAAGACGCCAGTATACCCTGAAATCCGACTTTACAGGAATGGTTATACCCCATTATTTCCGGTTTATTATCTTCCTTTATCTTTTTCTCTTGAAGGTCTCTACTTATACTCATAATGTCTCTCAAAAAAGTTTCTATTTCGTTTTTCATGGAGCTTTGTTTAAAATTCTCTAATTGTGTTTTTATGATATTCTCTTCCCTATTTTCATCCAGTACATTCATATGATTTTCTTTCTTGTACTCAGCTACTTTAGAAACCACATTCATTCTCTCAATAAAAATTCTAACCATTTCTCCATCTAATTTATTTATTTTATTCCTTAATTCATCCAAACTTTCCAAAATATCACCACCACTTCACTCATCCATTAAATTCAATATTCCAATAGCTGTAACCGCCTCTATTACCGGCACAGCCCTGGGTACAATACAGGGATCATGTCTTCCCTCTATTTTCAAAATCTCCTTCTTTTCATTTCTAATATTCACAGTCCTTTGAGGTTTTGCTATAGAGGGAGTTGGTTTTACAGCTGCCCTAAATACAAGAGGCATGCCATCCGTGATTCCTCCTAGAATTCCTCCGTTATTATTCGTGTAAGTTTTTATTTTATGATCTTCTGACATATAGTATTCGTCATTGGCCTCTGAGCCTTTCATAGTGGTCATATTAAATCCCATTCCAAATTCCACTCCCTTAACTGCAGGAATAGAAAATAAAAGATGGGAAAGAGTACTTTCCACCGAATCAAAAAATGGATCACCTATACCTGCTGGTAAATTTAAAACTATCGTCTCTACAATTCCTCCAAGGGAATCCCCTTCTGACTTGGTTTTTAATATACTGTCCTTCATTTTTTTGCAGTAATCTTCATCTAGTACAGGAAATTTGTCTTTTGAAAGCTCCCTGAGCATATTCTCATCGGTAGAAACAACGTCAAAGCTTTTCTTATCTTTAATTGTGCCTATGCTCTCTATACGGCTTCCTATTATTATTCCTCTTTCCTCTAATATATTTCTGCATAATGCACCAGCAAAAACCAGCGGTGCTGTGAGCCTCCCCGAAAAATGGCCTCCTCCTCTGTAATCATTAAAGCCATTATATTTAACTTTTCCAGTAAAATCTGCATGCCCCGGTCTCAATATATCCGAAGTTTTTTCATAGTGTTCTGAGTGAGTGTCATTGTTCAGTATAATTGCACAAAGAGGTGTGCCCGTTGTCTTACCTTTAAAATACCCACTTAAAATCTGAAAATTATCCTCCTCTCTCCTGGCTGTAGAAAATTCTGTAAATCCCGGTGCCCTTCTTTTCATCTGTCCTCTTATATATTCCAGATCAATTTTTATACCAGGCTTCAATCCGTCTATAGTAATGCCTACAGATTTTCCATGGGACTCGCCAAAGATGGATAATTTTATTTTATTTCCCCATATTCCGCTCATTTATATTTCCTCCTAAGTTCTTAAAATCTTTCCAAAAATTTGGATAGGACTTTTTCACACATTCGGCTCCTTTTATTATCATAGGGTTCTGACATTTTGAAGACACCGATGCCAGAGCCATGGCTATCCTATGATCATCCCAGCTGTTCACCTCGCCGCCTGTGAGTTTTTCCCTCCCTGCTATAATGAGTCCATCTTCTTTTTCTACTACATTCCCTCCTATTTTATTCAACTCCATTGATATGGCCTTAAGTCTGTCTGACTCCTTAACTCTGAGCCTTCCTGCATTTTTAATTTCAGTAGTACCGCAGCTCACAGAGGCCAAAACTGCAAGTGCAGGTACAAGATCAGGACATTGTGAAGCATCAATAGTGCTGCTGTAAATTTTACGGGCGGGACTGACAACTAAGCCGCCTTTCTCCCATTCAATTTTCACACCCATTTTTCTGAGTATATCTACTACGATCTTGTCTCCCTGAAGAGAGTCTTTTTTTAATCCGCAGCAAGTAATACCTTTGCCAAGGGCTCCCATGATAAGCCAAAAGGCGGACTGTGAAAAATCTCCTTCCACCTCATAGTAGTCTCTGCTCTTATATTTCTGCCCTCCCCTAACTGTATATTTTCCATGTCCATCTTCATCCACATTTATTCCAAATTTTTTTAGTAAATCCAGTGTAATATCCACATAGGGTTTGGATTCCAACGGAGTGGTTACATATATTGTAGAATCTCCATTTAACCTTGGAAGGGCAAACAAAAGCCCTGTTATAAATTGAGAACTCACATCTCCTCTAACCCTGTATTCCCCCGATTTCAATTTCCCCTTTAAAATCAGGGGCAGCTTTCCCTTAAAATTTTTATAATATATTTTTTGACTGTCAAATATATCATAATAAATATCAAGAGGCCTCTTCACCAATTTTCCCTCACCTGTAAAAATAATTTCTTCATCAATTGTAGCAGCTATAGGTATTAAAAATCTTATGGTAGAACCTGACTGTAAACAATTTATACTGGTATTTTTTACATGGATCCTGGAATTTCCTTTTACAATCAAATTATTTTTTCCCCTTTGTATTTCTGCACCCAAATTCTCCATGGCATCACAGGTAGCTTCTATATCCCTGGAAAAATCCACATTTCCTATATTGCTAATACCATCACATAGTGAAGCGCATATTATTGCTCTGTGACATATGCTTTTAGAAGTGGGAACAATCACTTTTCCCTTTAATTCAGATGGTTTTATGTATAAATACCTCAAAATACATTCTCCTCTCATTTTGTTTCATCTAAAAATAAAAACTCCTGCACTTGAGGTATCTTTACTTTCATTATTCTTGCTTTTCCCACTTCTTCTAAAACTATAAGATTTAAAGTACCATTACTTGATGATTTTTTGTCCAGCGCTATAGAATCTACAGCAGCCTCCCTGTTTAAATCCGGTATACAAGTGGGAAGCACATATTTCTCCAATATGTATTTCATATAATCATAAGTCCCGCTTTTAGTAATGCCCATTTCTTCAGTTCTTCTAGTTATAGCAGCCATACCAATGGCTACAGCTTCTCCATGGCTGTATTTTACATAATTATAATACTTCTCTACAGCATGCCCCAGAGTATGCCCAAAATTCAACATCATCCTATCTCCTAAATCCCTTTCATCCATCTCCACCAGTTGTTTTTTTATATTACAGCATTTACATATTATATCTTCAATATTATTTAAAACATCGTTTTTACTGGGAAGGGAAGCTAAAGTTTCTAAAATACTTTTATCACGTATAAATCCATATTTTATAACTTCAGACATTCCATCACTAAAAAATCTATCATTTAAAGATACAAGCACTTCAGGATCTATAAATACAGCATCTGGATGATAAAAACTTCCTACCAGATTTTTTCCCCAGGGTAAATCCACTGCTACTTTTCCTCCTATACTGCTGTCAACCTGTGCCAAAATCGAAGTCGGCACCTGAATGTATCTTATTCCCCTTAAATAAGTAGCTGCAGCAAAGCCCGCCAGATCTCCTACTACTCCACCTCCAAGAGAAATTATAATATCACTTCTTCTAGTATTGAACTTGCATAAATTCTCATATACCCCTTTCAGTACATCCAGAGTTTTACTTTTTTCTCCCGGCGGTATGGATATTGAATTCACTTTAAATCCAGCACTCAAAAGTGATTCTCTAAGTGTGTTCAAATATAATTTTCCCACATTGCAATCAGTAATTACAACTACATTTCTACTTTTGTATACAGATTTCAATTTTTCTCCTATACATTTTAAACTTCCTCTCTCTATATAGATTTTATAACATTTTTCTTTAAGATTTATACTAATAATATTCATAAAATCACTATCCTTACCTCTTAACTAGAGCTTTTCTCCTGCGAATTGCATTTTGAAAAATATGATCTATGCTCTTCATATCCCTGTATATTATAGCTGTTTTTAATCTATCTATACTCCTTTGAAATCTTTCTATTTCATCTACCAATTTATTAGAATTCATTATAAACAATTGACTCCACAGCCCTGAGTTGATCTGTGCCACCCTGGTGGCGTCCCTAAAACTTCCCCCCGTAAACAGCGCCATATGGTCTATAAAGCCTTCCTCATGGGAATTCATAAGAGAAACAGCTACAACATGTGGAAGCTGACTGGTAAAAGCGATTGCATCATCATGCTCTTCCGGACTAACATAAGTCACATTGCTGCAGCCCATTTTTCTGGCCATGGTGTCTATTACTTTAAGTCCCCTGGAAGTATTCTTACTGCTTGGTGTTATTATATAGTTGGCTTTTGTAAAAATATCCGCTGAGGCAAACTCTATTCCTCTGCACTCTCTGCCTGTCATAGGATGTCCTGAAACAAATTCCATTCCATCAGGCAAAAATGCATTTATATTGTTTACCACGTCCTTCTTTACACTTGAAGTATCTGTTATAAGCACTTCCATTTTAAAATTACTTAGATTATTTTTTACAAACTCCACTGTATCCCTAGGATAAAGAGCTATTATAGCCAGATCAACTTCCTTCAAGAACCTTCCACCGCTTTCATATCCCCTATCTATAATACCCCTGTGCAGAGCATTATCTAAAGCTTTTTTGTCTTTATCTATTCCAATTATACTCTTTGGATTTAGAACTCTAAGTGCCATAGCATAGGACCCCCCAATAAGTCCCATTCCAACAACAGCTATATTCACTTTAAAGTCACAATCTTCCACGTGTAACTTCACCTCCTTAAATATCATAGTATTATATGTTCACAACATCGTACTCCCTGCTCATTCCCGCATTTATCATCTTATCTATATCTTTCATAAGCTTTTGGAACACCTTTGGCTTTATGGACTGCTGTCCATCACATTTTGCATTGACAGGATCATTATGAACTTCTATCATAAGCCCATCTGCCCCTACAGCCACTGCCGCTTTAGCCAATGGTTCAACCATCCACCAAATTCCTGCTGCATGACTAGGATCTACTATTACTGGAAGATGACTTAATTTTTTTATAACTGGTACAGCACTTAAATCCAATGTATTTCTTGTGTAAGTCTCAAAAGTTCTTATTCCTCTTTCACAGAGTATTACATTTTCATTTCCACCGGACATTATATACTCAGCAGACATGAGCAATTCTTCAATAGTAGCTGAAATTCCTCTTTTCAAAAGAATGGGTTTCTTAGTCTTCCCAAGCTGTTTTAAGAGCTCAAAATTCTGCATATTTCTCGCTCCAACCTGTATTATATCCACATCTTCAACAAATCTATCTATCATGTCAGTGGACATGATCTCCGTAACTATGGGAAGTCCTGTCTCCTCCCTGGCTATTTTCAAAAGCTCCAGTCCTCTGACTCTGAGTCCCTGAAAGCTGTAAGGTGAAGTCCTGGGCTTAAAAGCACCTCCTCTTAAAAATTTAGCTCCGCTCTTTTTTACATCTTTTGCAATACTTACAATCTGTTCTTCACTTTCTACAGAACATGGACCTGCTATAACAGCTAGCTCATCTCCACCAATAGACCCATCTTTTATTTTTACCACGGTATTATCTGGATGAAATAATCTATTAGAAAGTTTGTAGGGCTGCTGTACCTTTTTTACATTTTCCACAAATTCATTAGCTCTAATTTTGCCTGCATCAACTGTCGTAGTATCTCCAATAAGACCCAGCACACAATACTCCTTTCCCTGTATTACATTTACCGATACATCATTATCCATCTCAATTTTTTGTTTTAACATCATTATCTCTTTCAATGGCGACTTTGGCTTCATAATCACTATCATTATAAATTCCTCCCGTAAATAAATTTAAATAAAATAAAAAGACAAGGCCTCTTAATGAGCCTTGTCTAAAGTTAACCAATTACATTTTCACCCAGTATGCAAGAAGATTTGAATCAACACACATAACTATATCTACTCATTAGAAGGAATCTTAAATATTTTTGAAAGCAAAAATAACCAGCGCTAAAATAAAAATAGCCCAAGCTAAAAGTAAAGTAATAGTAATTTCTATTTACTGCTTTCATTTTCCTCCCAATGATATTTTTCACTTTGTTTTTACCTCCCTATTATAATGTAAACTACGAAATCTATTTGTTTTTAATTATAACAGGTTCTTTTTTTATGTCAACACGAAATTTTACTATTTATCTGGAAATTATTCTTGTCAATATACATAAAGCTTATGTAATTTCATGGAATTATTCCAAAAAATATAGTACAATTAACTAAATTATTTCTAGCTAATTACGATAACTATAATGATTTTGTAAGTTTTAGATTGAATTATATTTTCAGGAGGACACAGCATGAATAAGTACAAGAAATTAGTCTTTGCTTTTTTTATTTCTGCATCTCTTATTAACAACAAAAATATAATAAATACCGTACATGCTGCTGGTATTTTACCAAATATTCAAAGCAGCGCCTATACTGCAGTTGGAAATATATTTGCCAAATGCGGCTACAGCGGGCAATGCACCTGGTTTACATATGGAAGGGTTCTTGAAAAATTAGGGATTGCACTTCCTTCGGAATTTTACGGAAATGCGGTTGATTGGTGGTATGCCAATGCAAGGGATAATGTGTATCCTTATGGTTCTGAACCAAAGGCAAATTCCATAATAGTATGGGGTGGTGGTCCCGTTGGATACGGACATGTTGGCTTTGTAGAAAAAGTGGAGGGTAATACCGTATATTTTAACGAAGGCAATTTTAGCATAAGGGGCAATTATGACGGGAATGTAAAAACTCTCTCAAAAGAAGCCATAAAAAACAGGGGCAACTTATATCTAAAAGGATACATATATGTGGGGAACGGAAGGCAATCAGTTCCAACTTCATCTTCAAGTAGCAGCTCTTCCGGAGGTACCAATACTTATAAGACCGGAATTGTAAATATTTCAGATAGTAATTCATCTTTAAATGTAAGAAATGGGGCAGGCACGTCCTTTGGAATACTTGGAAGCTTAAGAAAGGGACAGTCCGTTGAAATAGTTGGCTCTGTGGGAAGCTGGTATAAGATCAAGTTAAATTCATCCTATGGATATGTAGCTTCTACCTACATAAATTCAGGGGGAGGCAGTACTTCAACTTCTAGCGGAACTTCTTCCTCCAGTTCAAAAACAGGTTATGTTAAACTTCAAAATAGCTCTTCATCTTTGAATCTGAGAACAGCACCTCAGGGTTCCATAATAGGTTCCCTGTCAAATGGAACTTCGGTTACTATTTCGGGAAGTTCCGGCAGCTGGTACAAAGTAACTGCAAATGGTAGAACAGGCTATGTTTACTCTAGCTATATAAGTCTTTCCCAATCTTCGTCTACATCGGCAGCTTCTAAATCCAAGACCGGCACTGTAATTTTAAATAATAGATCTTCAGTCTTAAATTTAAGAAACAGTCCATGGACAGGCCGTGTTCTCACAATTCTTCCTTATGGAAGTAAAGTTACAATTTTAAGTACTGATGGCCGTTGGTATAAAGTACAGGCAGGATCTATAATTGGATATGTTCATTCGGATTATATAAGAGTTTAAATATCAAATATTTTAGCTATATTGATTGAGGACAATCTGGATTCCCTCCAGATTGTCCTCAATCAATAATTAATATCTTTAATATCTTCTAAATTTTCTATTTTAAAATTTTTTATTTTTTTATAGGGTGAATTTTGCCCCAAAAGACTGAAAACATCACAAAACCATTCAAGTGGTTCAATATATTTTATATCATCAGATACCAAAAAATAAAAATCTGGATGAGCACTGGATCTGGTTTTATTGCTCATAAACAAATCATGCTTTTGAATACCCGTAAGAAGAGGTTCTATTTTGCATTTAGTTTCATATAATGTGCACTTTATGACAAATGTATCTATTTTTTTATTACAATTCTTAAAATACTGACAACCTTTCCAGACAGCTACAACCTCCATGATTGTCCCCCTTTTAAATTGAATATTTGTCTTTCTACAATCTCATTCACAATGTTATTTATCAATCATCAATATTATTTTGTTTTAAATTACTGGATTTATCAATTCTCTTACCGTTTTCATCAAAGGTTTTCTTCAGGTGTTTCTCAGTAGTAAACACTGTAACCATTAAAACAGGTATAAAGCCTATCAATGGAACTAGATAGCCTTTCCCCTGTAGAAAATAGTAACCTATTTTACCTAAAATAAGAAGAATTATTCCTGCAAGTATATACTGATTAGTAGAATATCTATTTCCCTCATTCCACATGTCCTGATTTTTCATGGAAATCTCAGTTCGATACCCATACCAGGAATTGATCTTTTTAGGTCTAACTATTTTAGGTATAATACCAAACGCCATGGTTACCAAACCAAATACCAATGAATATATCATATACTCATCTCCCTTAAAAACTTAATATCCAACCCCTTTAATAATAAAACATCTTTTTTTAAAAAGCCAGTTTATTTTCCATCCATTTTATTTTTCATATTTGATGTCAGCTTATCCAAAAGCTGTGACTTGTCTTTTCCATCATCGGGAAAAACAACATAACTGTACTCAAGGTGATATTCGCTGTATTTTTCATCTATAGATTTAATTCTGTTATATATTCCATCTATTCTATTGACAATAGAAAGAACCTTTTCTTTTTGGCATCGTGGGAGCACACCTACAAGAGTAGAAAATCCATACTTTTCAAATAAATCCGGTGTTTTAAAAATAGGTCTTAATTTTTCATAAAGTGAGTCCATCAATATAAGATAATTGTCCTTTATATCTATTTTTTCATCCACTGCCGTAAAATATTTTTTTATCAAGCTGACCATTATAATCGAGAGCTTGGTATTTTCAGCCCTAGCTTTGATAATCTGCTTTGTAATATACTGCTGAAAATTTAAATATATTATTTCACCCTGCTCATCTTTGTTTTTACTGGATTTTATAAGCTTATTTATCCTTTCAAGCAGCACTTTATTGTTAAAAGGCTTTAATATATATTCTGACGTTCCCTCTTTTATGCATTTTATAAATGCGCTTCTAGTATTCATCTTTGTAAGTATCATTATTGGAATACTTAAATTCCTGGCCTTTATTTTTCTAAGCACTTCAAAACCATCTTCATTACTGAGGCCCACTTCCAATATTATTAAATTTATTTCCTCTTTTTTATCATGAAGTTTGTTAAAGAAATCAAAGGAAGTTCCCGATTCATATACTTCGATTCCTGTCTTTTCCAGAATGTCTTTTACTCTATATCTCATATACGCCATATCATCCAATATTATAACTTTACACATAATTATCATCCTATTTTCATTAATAATATTTTACTAAATTGTATTTACTTTACTTACAAAATCAAATTTTTAGCATTATATATATTTATCGTTTGATTTAAAATTTACTTTAAAAAAGCCCTACTTAACTATGACATTCCGCCATCCACAGTTATTATTTGTCCAGTTATATAGGATGAAGATTCTCCTGCTAAAAAGCACACTACTTTTGCCACTTCATCACTGCTTCCAAATTTGCCCATTGGAATTTCTTCTCTCAACATATCTCTATCATCAGCTTTTAAACAGGCATTCATATCGGTATCTATTACTCCAGGCGCCACAGCATTAACTCTAATATTAGACGGTGCCATTTCTTTCCCAAGTGACTTAGTAAAAAGATTTATGGCTCCCTTGGTAGCAGAATAAATTGATTCGCAAGAGGCACCTACATTTCCCCACATAGATGAGATATTTATTATAGAGCCCCTTTTTCTTGAAATCATATGTTTTAGTACACAGTGGGTACAATTCAGCATACCCTTAAAATTAACATCTATTATAGAATTCCACTGTTTCTGCTGCATATCCATAAAAAGCCCTATGTAGCAAACCCCTGCATTATTTACAAGTATATCGACTTTTCCCATTTTGTCTATAGTGCTTTTTATCATTTTTTCGGCACTATTGTACAAGCTTACATCTCCCTGCAAAACAACTCCAATAGAGCCTATATGTTTCACCATTTCAAGAGTTTTATAAGCCCCTTCCTCGTCTTGATTAAAATTTATTATCACACTGGCACCGCACTTTGCCATATTTACAGCAATACTTCTCCCTATACCTCTAGATGCCCCAGTAATTACGGCAACTTTTCCTCCTAAGTTTTCCATATAAAATTCCCACTCTCCACAGCAAAATTAATCTGTAATACTCTAAAAGATATTATACATTAATTCTATACAACATGTGAAATAAAAATTATAATAAATTTGCATATTTTGCACATTTATGCTATTATAAATATGATAATAAATAATTATTCTCAATTAATATATTTTATTTGGAGGGATATAAATGAATTTAAAATTTCAGGGAAAAACTGTGAAGGTTTCTGGAAATGCCCTTAAAGTCGGTGATACTGTACCAGATTTCACACTTATAAATAATGCAATGGATACTATTTCTCTAGGGAATACAAAGGGAGTTAGAATATTTTTAACAGTGCCTTCCCTAGATACTCCAGTTTGTGATCTAGAAACCAGAACTTTTAATGAAAAAACATCAGAAATTCCTGGTGTAACTGTATATACAGTATCCATGGATCTGCCTTTTGCCCAGAGCCGCTGGTGCGCAGCTAATGGAATAAAAAATGTGATTACGGTATCTGATTTTAAAGATAGAACCTTCGGTAAAAATTTTGGAACATATATGGATGATTTAGGTCTTTTAGCCAGAGCTGCCTTTGTAGTCGACAGTTCAAATAAAATTACTTATGTGGAGTATGTTCCAGAGGTTACAAATCAACCAAATTTTGATGCTATACTCGATGCCGCTAAAAAAGCAAAATAGTACATTAAAATAAAAGGATCCTTGGGCTTTAACAACTCAAGAATTCTTTTTTAATTTGATTTAAAATTGAAATATTGTATTTGAATTAATTTATGAAACATGTTATAATCACTTTAACAATTTAATAGGCTGGATGAAGTTAGTGGAATACATTGATAGACCGTTAACTGACAAGCCTCTGGAGAGACTCTCAAAGAGCACCGAAGGGGAAAACTGATTACAGTGAAACTCTCAGGTAAAAGGGACGGGGGATTTTTTATTTAAAATAGTAGATTTCAGCTATTTTACTATTCTAATTCCTTGTTTACCAGAGATTAAACCTTATTTTAATCTCTTTTTATTTTCTCAAATAAATTGTACTTTAGTGTAAATTAACTAATATTAAAAGGAGATGGACATAGTAAATGAAAGCATTTATAACGGTAATTGGACAAGATAAAGTGGGCATAATTTATAAAATAACCTCTGTACTATTTAAAAATAACATAAACATTTTGGATATCAATCAAACTCTAATAGAAAACTATTTTACTATGATAATGCTTGTAGACTTAAGTAAAATGAATGCAGATTTTACAAGTATAAAAAATGCTCTTGAAAATAAGGCAGAGGAAATAGGCGTTGATGTCAAGATTCAAAGAGAAGATATATTTACTTCTATGCAAGAAATTTAAACTGGAGTGTGAACAATAATGATAAATACTAAAAATATAATGGAAACAATAAAAATGATAGACAAGGAAAATCTTGACATAAGAACTATCACTATGGGCATATCACTTATGGATTGTATCGACAGCGATGGAGAAAAGGCACGGACAAAAATATATGATAAAATAACCAAATATGCCGAAAATCTGGCTAAAACTGCAGAACAGATTGAAATAGAGTATGGTATACCAATAATACATAAAAGAGTATCTGTATCACCCATTTCCCTTGTGGCCCAATCAACTTCAGATAAGGATTATGTAAAATTTGCACAAACTCTAGATAAAACTACCAGGACTCTCGGTATAGATTTTATCGGAGGCTTTACAGCGCTTGTACATAAAGGTTACTCAAAAGGGGATAAGATACTCATAGACTCTATACCAGAAGCACTGGCATCCACCAATAAAGTATGTTCTTCAGTAAACGTAGCGACTACAAAAGCTGGAATAAACATGGATGCAGTAAAAGATATGGGAAAAGTAGTGAAAAAAACCGCTTATCTCACCAGAAAAGATGACAGTATAGGGTGTGCCAAACTAGTGATATTTTCAAATGCCGTAGAGGATAATCCATTTATGGCCGGAGCATTTCACGGAATTGGAGAAGCCGATGCCATAATAAACGTTGGTGTCAGTGGTCCTGGTGTTGTAAAATCAGCATTGGAGGAAGTAAAAAATAAGGACTTCAACACAGTAGCCGAAACTATAAAGAAGACTGCTTTCAAAATAACTAGAATGGGACAATTAGTAGCTGGTGAAGCTTCAAAAAGATTAAATGTTCCCTTTGGAATAGTGGACTTGTCTCTTGCTCCTACACCTGCTGTAGGAGACAGTGTGGCAAGAATTCTTGAGGAAATGGGACTGGAAAGCTGCGGATGTCCAGGTACAACAGCAGCCCTTGCACTTTTAAACGATTCAGTCAAAAAAGGTGGTATAATGGCTGCATCACAAGTTGGAGGTCTAAGCGGCGCATTTATACCTGTAAGTGAAGATGAAGGAATGATACATGCTGTAAATGCGGGTTCCCTCAATTTGGAGAAACTAGAGGCCATGACCTGTGTATGCTCTGTAGGACTTGATATGATAGGGATACCAGGGGACACACCTGAATCCACCATATCAGCAATAATTGCAGACGAAGCCGCCATCGGAATGATAAACTGTAAGACAACTGCTGTAAGATTAATCCCAGTTTACAATAAATCTGTAGGAGAAGAAGCAAATTTTGGAGGCCTCCTTGGAAAAGCTCCCATAATGTCCGTAAGTAAATTTTCCAGTGAGTCTTTTATAAATAGGGGCGGTAGAATCCCTGCTCCAATTCACAGCTTCAAAAATTAATTACATGTAGATTAGAAAATAATAAAAATGGTTTATTTTGCCTCAATCATATTTAGAATTATGAAAAGGATACGATAAAATACTTAATTACTATATATTTCTAAATTAACGATATATGAGGTGAGACAATATGACATGGGAAAAGAAGTTACTTTCACTTGATGAATTAAAACCTGGAATGATGTCTTCAAGTGATGTAATTTTTGAAGGTAAAATGTTATTGGCTAAAAATATTATTATTACAGCGTCTACTATAAATAATTTAAAGCAAAACTATCTTGTGGACAAAGTAGAAGTCTACGTAAAAAATGATTCTGACAGTCCTTTAATTGTTGAAACAAATACAATACAAAAAATAGAGAATGATTTTAATGAATTTTCTCTGAGCTTAAAACGTATATTTAATAATATATCTGAGTTAAAAGTTCCTGAAATGAATGAAATAAGATCTTTTTCAAAAAAGATACAGGAGGAATTTAAATCAACGGGGATAGTCATTAGAAATATTGTATTTTACGGCAGCGGAAAAGATGCCATCTACAGGCATAGTATAAATGTATCCGCTATAAGCTTTATACTGGGGAAATGGCTAAATTTAAATCAACGTGATCTAAATTTATTGACCTATTCAGCAATATTACATGATTTTGGCAAAACAAAAATAAATAGAGATATACTGAATAAAAATGGAGTTCTTACTTCTAGAGAGTATAAAATTATTAAAACCCACCCTGTCATAGGTTATAATTTTATAAAAAGCATTCCATATCTGGATCCTTCTGTAAGTTACGGAGTGTTGATGCACCATGAAAAAATGGATGGATCCGGATATCCATTAGGTATAGCTGGAGATAAAATCCATTTATTTGCTAAAATAATAGCTATTGCAGACTTATTTGATGAAGTAAACTCCTCAAGATACTATAAGAAAGTAAGGGGCCCCTTTGAAGCTCTGAAGATCATTCAAGAACAAAGTCTTGGAAAGCTCGATTGTAGATACTGTGATGTATTTTTAAACCATATAATAAATTATTTCATGGGAGAAAATGTACTGTTAAACAATGGTAAAAAATACAAGGTGATTCAAGTTCATGTAAATGATTTGACAAATCCTCTGCTTTTAGATGAGGGAAATTTTTTGGATTTGAAAAAAGAAAGTGACTTATATGTTGAAAAGCTGGTTATATAACCAGCTTTTCCCTATTTATGCAGATATACCTACTGTAAGTAACACCTTATAGAATTAAATTTTAAATTTTTGAATGATTTCATTTAACTTTTGAGCTAAATCCGCTTGGTCTTTGGCAGTTTTATCAATCTGAACCATACCCTGCACTGCATCATTTATAACATCTTGAATCTGGTTAGTACTTTCAGAAGATTTTTGCGCAATTCCAGCCATGCCATTAATTGCCTTAGTCACTTCATTCGTTGTACTTTTTATTTCCTCTGTCATCGACGTAAGTTGCTTCAGAGAATCAGATGTAAATTGAGAATCCTTATAATATTTTTCTCCGGTACTCAGATAATTATCCAATTGGACATTTACATTTTCATCAATAAATTTTAAAACTTGATGACTGGTATTTGAAAGATTTTTAAAGGCCTCTTGAACTTTTACTACAACATTTTGAATTGTAGAAACTGTTTCAGAAGATTGTTCTGCAAGTGTCCTCACTTCTTCTGCAACTACCGCAAATCCTTTACCATGTTCCCCTGCCCTCGCAGCTTCAATGGCTGCATTTAATGCCAACAAATTAGTCTGCTCCGCAATACTTGCTATTATATCTGCCATCTCTTTTATTTTTGAAACTACTTTTCCTTCATCTATAGCCTTTAGTATATTCATCTCTTCATTTTTATAGATGTCTTTACATTCCTTTATGGCATTTTGAGCGTTTTCCTGGACAGAAAGAGCATTTTCCTTAGACTTACTTGCATTTGTATTTACATTAATTGCCTTATCTGATAATTGATTTATATTTGAATCTATCTCTTCCACAGATGCAGTAACTTCCTCAGCAGAAGCTGTTGTCTCCTGAGAACCGTTTACGATATCATTTATAGAATTGTTTATGTTCTCAAATTTAGACGTCATTTCCTGGACAGTTGCAGAAAGTTCCTGACCAGAAGCACTCATATTCTCAAAATTGTCAATTATGGTCTTCACCAAAGATTTCACATTTTCCTGAGCCTTATTGAGTGAAAGAGCTGCATCTGCAAATTCATCCTTTCTCTTTATAATTATAGGAGTGCTAAAATCACATTCTGACAATCTCTTAGCAAATTGCTGTATATGAGTTAAAGGTTCTGTTGCGTATTTTGCAATAAATATGCCGCATATAACAGCTATTACCAGCATAATCAATAAAATTATAATGGCCGTTGTGATAGCGGCATTCAATCCCTGTGCATAATCACTTTTGGGACTGACCGCCATAATTGTCCATCCTGTTTCTTTGGATTTATTAAATCCAGCTATCTTAGATTCCTTTCCACTTCCATATGCCACATTCCCTTGACTTTTACTTAAAACGGATTGCCCAGAAGGGATTTCCACTTTTATATTCTTCATTACCCTGCTCTTATCAGAATCCGCAATAATTGTGCCGTCTGCTGAAACCAGTAATGCATATCCACTTTTCCCTATTTTAGTCGTAACTAACTTGTCTCTCAACGTGGATAGATCAATATCAAAACCCACAGCACCCTTCTTGCCGTTACTAAGTTGAATTTTTTTAGCAATGGTTATGACAAGTTTACCTGTAAGGGCATCTTTATAAGGTGCCGTTACATATATCTGTCCATTGGCAGCCATGGCATCTCTATACCAGGGTCTGGATGTTGGATCAAATCCTGCAGGTAATTTTACACTTTGAGGATATACTATCATCTGCTTTGTTTCATCCGCTAAATATGACTGCATTATATCCTTGTTACTCTGTGTTATGCTCCCCAGTGCATTTAATAGCTCCCCCTTATCCTGTGAAAGCACGTCTTTATTAACTGATAATGATTGCAGATCATGCTTTAATGAAAGGCTATGTAAATCAATATACGAAACCTTCTCCTTTGCTATTTGATAAGTCAGTTCCTCAGCGTTGTCATTTGTAATTTTAGACAAAATGAAATAAGAAAAAATCGATATTATAAGTAATGGTATTATAATAAGCAATATTAATATACCAATCAGTTTATGGTGTAATGACATCCTATTCTCCATAATTTAATCCCCCTTATGTTTATAATATCCAATTATCTACATACTACCATATTATGTCTATAAAATCCACTAAATACCTAAAATTTTCACCTATTTCGCACTAATTCTGCTATAAAAAACATTATTTTCATACCAAATTGAACAAATTTCTCTTCATATTCCGTCACTACATTTTCATCAAAGCCGCTGTTATGTAGATCATATGTCAAATACTCTATCTTATACCCGCTCTCTATAAAATAACCCTGAGATTCTTCAAAAAGTCCCCTATCATCTGTTTTAAACCATATCTGACTCCCCGACTTCAAAAATTTTTTATACATATTTAAAAATACAGTATGAGTCAACCTTCTTTTTTTCTGTCTTCTCTTAGGCCATGGATTGCAGAAATTTATATATATTCTTTCAATCTCATTTTCACTAAAGATTTTCTCAACATTTACTATATTCATAGGCACTATTCTTACATTTTCTATTCTATTCTCCTTTACCTTTCTCAATGCATATACTAAAACTTCATCCTTTAAATCAATTCCTATATAATTTATATTTTTATTGTTCAGAGCTTGCTCGCATAAAAATTTCCCTCTTCCACAGCCCAGTTCCAAGTATATGCTATTATTGTTTCCGAATTTGTCTTTCCACTTTCCCTTACATTTTTCAGGTTCTGTTATTACAAAAAAGCTGGTCTCCATTTCAGGCCTAGCCCACCATTTTTTTCTGAGTCTCATATTAGAAAATTCCCTTCTTATATTTGTGATATACAGCTTCCTAAGACAAAATTTATTATCTCTTTTAACAGGAAACTTGTCAATAACATTCTTCAAATATATTTTATATTAAAGTTTTTTCTACAATATACGATAATAATGAGTAAAATAATTATACATAGAATAGCATTTGGGTTGTGAAATCATGGAATATTTTGTAGAAGAACTTAAAAACAAAAAGATAATCAGTAAAGATGATATACAAATTCTCAAAAATTATATAGACAAAAAATATCTTAAAATTAGTTCAAGAGAAAAAGCAAAAATGCTTTCCAACACTATACATCATATTTTAGATAAAAAGTTGAATGGTCTTCCTGAAACCTACAGGCAAACTATAAAACTAGATATTTTGAAAGAAACCCTTTTTAAAGACCAAAAATCCATCTTCATGTATGATATATTCAGCTACTGTATGAAAAATGAATTTTTAAAAAAGAATTTTAGAAAGGAACTTACCCAATGGGTAAATAACAATATAGAGAACAAGATTGAAGAAATCGATCTAACCAATTATGAAAAAAGCATTAAAAAAGATATGCCCTCACCATCAACTAAGTGCAGTGAAGGTATATTCAATCACACCTCAATTTTTGATTCAAAGCGTTTAAAATTACCAAAAAGACTTGTGAAAGTTATTTTAACAGCTATTTTAATTATAGGTATAATAAGTCAATTTACGCTACAATCAAATTTTAATGCAATTAAATTTTCACAAATGGAAAATTTAATTGACGGTATAACCTTAGAAAATTACAAAAAGAATTTTCCCAATATATATCTGCCGGAATATTTGAAGTATCAGAGTATAAATGTAAATAAGTTAAAATCCTATTTAAATACTCGAAATTCACTATTATGTAAGGAACCTTACTTCTCCACTATAATCAATACATCAAGAGAATTTAATTTAAATCCTATTTTACTTTTTGCCATAACGGTCCAGGAACAAAATTTTGTCCCTGCAAATACACCTAATGCTTACAAAATAGCCAACAACCCTTTTAATGTATACCACAGTTGGAAGGAGTATAACACAAATATAGAGGATTCCTCAAGAATAGCCGCTCATACCATTATAAATCTATCTATAAACAGACCGAAAGAAAATAACCCCTTTATTTGGATAGGTAAGAAATATGCACAAGATAAAAACTGGGGAAAAGGTGTACAATCTATATTTAAAGAGATAAATTATTATTATACAACTCATTCACAGTAATTAACGTGTTTAAATCAAAAGATATTATTAGCTACTCTGATAAAAGTCTTATATATCATAAAAGATGGAATACCCACTACATACTTGGCCAATGGAGTAGCCACAAACAATAGTAATATTATAATCTGATATCTGTATATACTTCCTGATATTCTATAAAACAGTGATGGAAAAATATCTCTCAATATATGGAATCCATCTAGACCAGGTATTGGTATCAAATTAAAGACAAATAACATACAGTTTATATTTACAATGTACAGTATAATTTTAACCACTAGATTAAAAATTGAAGAAGTTTCTGTAGCCAATCCTCCCCACTTGTACAACAGCACTACCAGCATAGCAGCCAAAAATGCTATTATTAAATTTGCAAGTGGGCCTGCAATAGAAACCTTCAAGTCATCTTTATTTCTATTTTTAAAAGCACTGGGATTGATCTCCACCGGCTTCGCCCAGCCAAACCCAACCAACAATATCATTATAAATCCTATAATGTCCACATGAGCAAAGGGGTTTAATGTAAGCCTTCCTTGAAATTTAGGAGTTTTATCTCCTAACCTATCTGCTGTAATTGCATGTGCAAACTCATGAAATGCAAATCCTATCAATATAGCAGGTATGATAAGTACTTTTTCTAATATAGTTTCAGTCAAATATTTCATTCCTTCCTTTTTTAATTTTAGTTTAACGATACTTCTTCCAATTGGCCATTACTTATGGATGCAACCCCGCCTTCAAATATCTGTATAAAATTTCCCTTATATATATATTGCTTTCCAGTTGCTACATCAGTAACAACTCCCTTTAAATTGTCATTTATGTATATTTTCCCTGAGGGCATTAAAAATATGTCATCTCTATTTACAGATTTATTTAAATTTATATTTTCATAAGCATCTTCATCTGAATTGATACTGCCGCAATAAATATTTGATATCTTTCCATTCTGTTCATCTCCAATATATATTCTATCATTTTCATCAGCCCCTATCCATACAGGATTTTTAACTCCTTTAATGGTAATAGGCTCTTCTCTGCCTGTAACATATATATTGTGATATATATCATCTTCATATATTAATTTATCATCAAGATATAAAATTCCTATATTGCCTATCATATAGGACTTCGTATATACTTTTTGCATTTCATTCATTATATTTATTCTGTATATATTTGTTCTTCGTCCTCTGTTCTGTATTTTAACATATATTACATTTGTATAATGAGATTCCTGTATATCATTGATTTGAGCCTTTTCATCATAACAATCCAATTCCTTACTGTTTTCTTTTATATCCTTGTCAGCTTCATAATATGACAAATTAAATTTGTAACCTTCATCAGAATTACGTTTTTCTGCTATAAGCATTCTATTTCTATCTTTAAGCCATTTATAAAAAGATATTTCCGTTCCATCTTCAAATTCTACATTTTTTCCATCACCAGTTTTTGAATCCACAACCTTTAAAATGTTATCTTGGTAATAAGCCACATATCTTCCATCAAAGGAAACACTGACATTCTTAGCATTTTGCGGTATTTTTACAACAACATCTTTTTTCTTAGGTTCACTTTTTAAAACCTTTTTGGCTTTTATTTCTGTCTGAGAAGACAGAAAATAATTATTTATATAAAATAATCCCGCAAATTGTACTACCAGTGATATAGATATCCATACAATAATTCTCTTAAAAACTTTCATCTCACACTCCCCTTTAATAATCTTACAATAGTTTCTATGGCTTCACATAAATAGCAGATGGAACAGATCTTTCACCTAGAGTATCACAGGGATTATTTATTACTTCTCCTTCATAATACATAGTGGAAGAAGATCCCCCATCTAAATTTGTGGCATTTACTGCTCCATATTTAATCATTATATTCTGAAGATCTCTCAGGGAAGCACCTATACTTTTAGTCTGACGTCCGTCTATAACAAGAAAAATTATAGATCCATCTGCCCTTTGGCCTATAGCTGTTCTTGGGGCTATTCCCCATCCGCCGTCTCCTGTTATGGTTCCTTTTCCATTTACCACCAGAGCAGGTTTAAAAGATATAGCCTCTGTGACACCTCTTTTTTTCATATCATTCAAACTGTGATTTCCTACTAAAAGCTGCCCTTTACTTGTAATTGCCATTACACCTGATTTTTTATCGGGATCTTCTAAATCGTTAGACAGGATTTTACCATTGCTCATCAGTATACCTGTAGGCTTCCCTCCAGTGCCGGTCCATTTACTGTCCCCAGAGGAACTATCCTTAAATCCCCCTCCATTTATAGCAGCTACGGCATTATTTCTCCTTGCTATTCTGCTGGTGAGTTCTCCCACTACTCCCAGTTTGCTGCTGTATCCAACCTTGACTCTAGTGGGATCATGAATTATCAATATATATCCCTTAAATTTCTTTTTATCATCACTTATATCTTCCCTTTCTATACTGCTATCATGTTTATTTTCAAAATTTAAAATTTTTGCATTATCCACATTTCCAACAGTATTTCCCGCCAGTATTTTTTTTATATCTTCATCTGACAAAAATAATTTTGCAATGTATTGATGACTTAAAGTTGTCATAGCTGCACCTACTACAGTTCTCTTTATGTTTTCAAAAGGACCGTAAAATATCAAGAAAGGGGCCGTCATTCCGGTAAATATACACTCAAATAACAAAAAACAAAGCACCAGTTTCCAAACTGATTTTCTCTTTTTACCCGATGTTCTCCTTTTTTTCATATATTAAAACCTTTCCTTTCTAACCTAAAAATACATGATAAATTAAAAATATATCTTTCAATATTGTACAATAAACGATAAAATTTTTAAATAGAAATAATTATAAATAGCATAAAAACTTCATAACGGGTCAAATAAAAAAGATATCCACTATGATAACATATAACAATATGTTCATAGTAAAATATCTTTTTATGGTACCATTATCTTTAATATTATTCCATTTATAGTCTTTTAGAAGCTTCATAGGCCAGTGGGGATCTTTCACATTCATCGTTCTTTAAAGTAACCTGATAACATAGGGTACTTCCCTTCATCTTTTCCGATGCATAGGATAATCCATTAGATCTGGAATCCAAAAACGCTTGATCTATTTGATCTGGATCTCCTATTAACAGCAGCTTGGTACCTACTCCCACCCTTGTTATTATAGCCTTTACCTGTTTGGGTGTTAAATTTTGAGCTTCATCAACTACAAGCCAGTTTTTTGTAATAGAACGTCCTCTCAAATAGCCCACCGCTTCTGTAGTTATAATTTTTCTATCAAACAGTTCCATTACTTTATCCTCTAATTCTTTTTCATTTTTATATCTTTCCTTCTCATCAGAATCCACCAATACCTCAAGGTTATCCAATATTGGCCTCATAAGCGGAAATATTTTCTCTTGTTCTGTACCTGGCAAAAATCCTATATCTTCACCCATAGTAACATTGGGCCTACATACTAACATTTTTCTATACATTCTGTTGTCCTCTTCCATCATGTTGTGAAGTCCTACAGCTAATGAAAAAAAAGTTTTTGCCGTACCAGCAGGTCCTTTTATTATCACAAGGGGAGCTTTTTCCGCATTTGTAAGGAGAGCTTCCAGCATAAATTTTTGACCCACATTTCTTGGATTTATTCCCAGAGGCGAGCTGTCCTTAAAATTAAGCGGAACAATTTTTTGCCCATCAAATCTTCCAAGAGCAGTTTGTTTAGGATGTTCAAAACAGTGTATTATGACAAATTCATTCACATAGAGAACCGGTATAAAATATTCTTCAGTTTCTTCATCATAACAGGTGATTTTATCAGTTTTCATATACTTTTCTCTATAAAAATTTTCTATGTCCTGCTTTGATGCATATATATCTATCCTTCCTGTATATTGGCTTTTATCCTCCGGAACAACTTTTTCATAAAAATCCTCTACTTCTATATTTATAATATCAGCTTTAATTCTTTCAAAAATATCTTTTGTTATAAGGCAGACATTTTCGCCTTGATCTTTAAGCCCCTTACATACCTGTATTATTCTGTTATCCGGCTTGCTCTTATCCCAGGCTGGCGGCAGCTTTACATCATAATGATTCATTTCAACCCTGAATTTTCCTCCAGATGTTAGCTGTACGCCTTTATTAATTTTTCCTTTTTTCCTCAGGCCATCTATTAACCTAGCTGCATGTCTTGCATTGGCACCTAAATCACTTTTGTCTTTTTTGAATCCATCTAATTCTTCAAGTACCACCTCCGGTATAACTACATCACCATCTCCAAAAGACAACATGGCCCCTGGTGAATACAGAATAACATTGGTATCTAAAACATAAGTCTTTTTCAAAGCTATTCCTCCCCTCTAATCATTATTATAATATATTCATCTGTACATATAAATGCATTTATTTAATTATAAAATCGAATTTGCCGCTAAATATATTTATATATTATAAAAAGTAAGCACTGTACATTTCCAATGCTTACTTTTTTAAGGGAGATCTATATAACTAGGTCGTTTACTTCTTGTATCTTTATTTTATACATCTGATGTTACAATACTGTGTCATATATATTAAATAGTTGTTTATTTTTTGAACATTTTATGAATAATTTAATTTTACATTTTATTACACGCGTTCATCCAATTACCTGTAGTAATTTTCATAATAATGCACAAACTTAATTATAAGCGGTAGAATCTACTATAAATATAAAAAGGAGGAGTTATTATATCAGTGTACAACGATAAATTAACTACATCTCAAGCTAAAGAGGCATTAAAACATTTTAAAATAAAATCAGCAAAAGAAATTGGAATAAACCTAAAGGAAGGCTATAATGGAGATTTAACTTCTCGAGAAGCTGGATCCATAGGTGGAAACATGGTAAAAAAAATGGTTGAAGCATATAAACAAAATTTAAAGTAATATAGAGCGGATATTTCAAAATTGCATTCTTGAAATATCCACTCTATATGTAATTGCCATTAAATAAGTTCAAGAATTCTTAATGCAAAAAATTGTATTTATAAATCGAACGCTTATATTTTTCATCAACACCACACTTAGTTTTATATATATGTTTATTTTGGCTCTGTAAATATTCAATAACATAATTTTCCATGGCATTCATAGCCTCCGGATCCCTGACCATATCTCCATGGGCATAATTGGTTTGTATTACACTAAATCTCCTATTGACATTTTCAAAATTATTGATCTTCTTTTTCAAAAAATCGACCAAGGATAATACATCGTTTTCTGTAATGTCCGGAAGTAATTTAGCCTCATCAGGATCAATTCCAAATTTCAAAGGATCCTCTTTGATCATTGAAATAATTCCTGCCAATGAAGGGGTACCTGTAGAAGGATCTCCGAGAAAATTCTTGCAATTGCCTCCAAGCAGCAACACATCTTTGTTGATATTCCAGGTCTTAGTGATATCATTATCCCATGCCATGTCCATATACTGTAAAAATTCATTATAGGATAATCCTGAATCCGATTCATACTCTAAAATATTCATAGTATCTTCTGTAACATTGAATTTTTCAAAATCCTTAAAATTATAATAAGCTCTGTCCAACAGCACTACATCCTTTACCCTTTCAGGATATTTTTTAGCAAACATCATGGCTGTATCTGCTCCAAAAGAATGTCCAACTAAATGTGCTTTTTTTATACCATATGAGTCCAACACCGCCTTTATTGAATTCAATTGAGTATTCCAGGAGATAAAAGGTACATGCCCACTATTGCCATGATCTAAATAATCTAAAGTTATTGTCATATATGGATTATTCTTGTTGTATAAAAATTCACCATGGCTGTGACTGCCACCCAATCCATGCAGAAATACAATCGCTTCCTTTGAGTTTGGGTGGTAGTTATAAACTTCAGTATATATTTTTATTCCTCTATAATCAACATACCTTTGACTAATATTGTCATCTGCTCTACAGGGTATTACTATAAAACTTAAAACCAGGACAATTATAAAAGTTAACGAAAAAATTTTCTTCATACAAATTCCCCCAAAATAAATATTTTTATTTAACATTCCACATAAATCTTTAAATTCCTTTAAATTCCTATCATTAATGTATATTCTTTTTATAATAACAGCAATTGTTTTTAAGAAAGTATTAAGAATAATATATTAAATTTGTTTATAAAATTAAACATATTATATAATTATATAAATAGAAAGTTTTATGGAGATAAGAAATGTTTTTAAATATATTATTAAAGAGAAAACAATTTATAAAGTATGTTATTTCGGGAACTTTAAATACACTTATAACCTTAATTGCCTACAATATTCTTATAAAGATCAACGTTAATTATATAGAAGCAAATGTTATAGCATATCTTCTTGGAATTATAAACGGATTTATCTGCAATAAATTTTGGGTATTTAAATCCGATGGCAATACAGGTACTTTATTTATTAAATTTATTATTGTAAATTCAATATCAATTATTTTCAGTAGTATACTTTTAATCTTATTTGTCAATAATCTCTATTTTAACAAAATATTATCACAGTTAATGTCTACTATTATCACAGGGATGTTTAATTATATGATGAATAAGTTATGGACATTTTCTTAATGTTTTAAGTTTTGCATTTGTACAAAAAAACGAACTGCTGCATAATCAAATTACACAGCAATTCATGTACATAGGTTATATAATTTTTTACTAAGATTTCCCTTAGTCTGTATAATACTATACATCATCATTGTGACAATAATGTGTCATAACGACAAATAATATCCTGTTAATTATCTATTTATTAATAAAATATATAAAAAAATAGTACTGATTGGGGATTCAGTACTCATAGGGTTAGTTATAATTTAATCATTAAGCTTTTCATTTTTTATTGTATGATAAAAATATTATGTGTTCATATCATACAGGTTAATTATTTGTTAAGTATATTTTTTTACACTATAATAGGCATTCTCAATTTGCTTTCAATTTCTTCCCAAAAGCTGTTAAAATAAGGTCTCTTTTCTATATACTGAAATATGGACTTTATTTCATTTATGGACGTATACGATATACAGGAAGTTTTATTATTTTTTTCATTTTGAGGAGATTTTAGCGTAGTATTTGCATCCATATTTAATATTTTATTTATATCCTTAATTAATACCTTATTACCGTATATTCTTAAACGTAAAGCCTTATATTTTATTTTTTTCCGTTTATTTCTATATCTAGTGGAATAATCAAACCTACTATGCAATTCTATATATGCCCTTAGGAAATCGCTATATTGATTTAATTCAGGCAATTTTCGGACATCAGAACTTCTATTATTCCAGCCTATGGATTTTAATTTTTCTATATTAAAGTATTTAGTACTCAATACATATTGTATATTATTCTTATCCTTTTGTTCATATATATTATTTCCACAAACTTTTTGTATTTGTTCAAGAAAATATTTATTCTTATTCTTAAAAATTAACCTTCCCCGTGATATATACCCAATTGAAAATATTATACCCAAAATATAATCATTCAACAACATCACCCCATTGATTCTATACAATTTTTATATTAAATATAAACTTCTCTATATTATCTACGAATATCAAAGTTGATTTTAGGGTGTCTCATTTTATATTTTTTCTAATATTTTAAGATATAATAGTGTTTTTATTACACTTCACCACTATTTTTAAAATTATCAGAATGATAGCTCAAATTTTGATATAATGCTATAATAATATTAATTTAAAGTAAGGAGCTGTAATCATGAACAAAACAATTATTGAATTGGAACTACTTTATTCTGACGCTAAAAAAGACCCTTTGCTAAAAAAGAAGCTGCTTGCAACCCGTTCAGCAGATGATCCCATGGATACTTTTTGTAAAGTAGCTTGTGATGCAGGACATCCTATAACTGTTGGAGAACTCTTTGCAATTGGTCAAGAATACAGCAGCAATCAATGTAAAAGTACAAACGGTGGAAATCCCGACCCTTATGAATCATTTGAAGATACCTATGAGGCATTTCTGACCTCTCTATAAGCCTCACATTAAAATTCCTTTCCACACATTTTACACCTACTTTTGCGCAAAACAGGCACTCTAAATAAAGAGCGCCTGTTCTACAAAACAATTAATTATTTAAAGAGTAATACTCATTTTTTCACTAAGGATTTATTTCCCTAGTACATTTATATTATATGCAGTATTCGCCATAACTTACTGTCACTATTTGTAAACAATGCTTAAAATAAGCACCTATATAACAAATATCTACTTCCAGTTATTCTCATCTACGGATTTTTTCTATATGATTTTACTTATTTTTTAAACGGTAACATACGCTACATATTTTTATCACTAAAAACGCTATACTAAAATAAAAATTCAATTATACAAGGAGGTAAAAATATGAATAGCTTATTTAAAAATGTAGAATTTTCCAAGGTACTTAATCTAAATGATCTAATATCTTATCAAGAAGGCCAGGTTATAAGCAGAACTATTGCACAAATATCTTCTGTCAATATTACTTTATTCTCACTGGATAAAGGTGAAGGCATCAGCACTCATGTAACTTCTGGAGATGCTATGGTTCAAATATTAGACGGTGCAGCTGAAATCACTATAGGTGATAATGTTTTTAATGTTGAAGCAGGTGAAACAATAATAATGCCTTCTGATATTCCCCATGGACTTGAAGCTCGTGAAAGATTTAAAATGCTTCTAACAGTTATAAAACATTAAACAATTTGAAAAAGGGCAGCTATGCTGCCTTTTTTCAAATTCATTTTATTATTAATTAACAACTATTTGAGTAACTTCATATAATATCCTAGTAATTTTATAAATCCAAATTTTCTGTTCATGAGGAAATTTGAAATTATATGTCATTAAATTATTTAGAAGGTGAATTGACATGGCAATAAGGCCAGAAATTTTACGTGCAGGAGATACAATAGGAATAGTTACTTTAGGAAGCCCATTATCTGCAGATGTCATTAATACTGGTATACAAACTCTTAGAAATATGGGCTTTAATGTAATCTTAGGGAACTACACATATTCTTATGATGGATATATTGCAGCCACGGAACAACAGAGGGCCTCTGATTTAATGGAAATGTTTAAGAATCCTGATGTAAAAGCTATCATACCCTCAAGAGGTGGAGTAGGCGTCGCAGGTATTATACCATATCTTGATTATCCTGTTATCACACAGAATCCTAAAATTATCACTGGGTACAGTGATATAACAATCTTATTAAATGTTTTGTATACATGGGCCAATTTAATTACTTTTCATAGTCTTCTTTTAATAGACTTTAAACCAAGTACTCCCGCATACAACATGAATCAATTTTTCACTGCTACATCTACACTTACCTCACCAAGAAGACTTGAAAATCCTCCTGGAATGCCTTTAATAAGCAGGGTTCCTGGCAATGTAACAGGAACTATAGTAGGAGGTAATCTTACATCATTTGTAGATAACCTTGGCACACCTTTTGAAATTGATACTAAAGGAAAGATACTCCTAATTGAAGAAGTTCATGAACCTATTAATACAGTCTACAGACATATAAACCATTTAATATTATCAGGTAAACTTAGGGATTGCGCAGGTATCATTATGGGTGAATGCACAAATTGTGATCCTGCATATGGTAAATCATATGCAGATTTAATTAATGAAGTTATAATACCATTGAATAAACCTCTTATGACAAATTTAGCATCTGGGCATGGCACGTATAAAATGGCTATACCTATAGGTGCTCAAGCTAACCTTAATACTTATAATAATACGTTGACAATACTTGAACCAACAGTGCATATATAATTTGTTTTGCTAATTGTTCTTGTTCGTTTTTTAGTTGTGAGATTAGATAGGAATAAGACGATGTATTTTAGATACTGGTGTCTAAGTCTTTAATGGATTTAAATTCATAATTTTTATCTGAGAATACCCTTAACAATTGATGAAGAGGTGACTCTTCAGAATAAGTATAAGTGGTATACCCTGATTTGTCTTTTGTAATCTTAATATATTCAAATTCAATATTAGGATGATAGAAAAAACTAGCCAAGGTTTTTTTAGGTAATGTATAAATTCTATCAATCATATTATCTATACATTTTGCACCATTCACACAATCAAGTGGAGTAGGAATAAAACTCACTACTCTATTTTGAATTTTTACTTTGCTTATTGCTTTTTCATTCTGAGATCTATATGCTTCATAAATATAATTAAAATATTCACCCATAATTCTTTTTTGTGACCTTGTTGCATCATAATGGGGGCTTTCAAAAAAGTATACGGGTATATCTAGCTTTTTAGCACAATTTATTGCTAAATTGACTCTTCTACGAACACATTCTTCACCAGCATTAATTTTGCTATTGAACTCAATTCCATCAACACTTTCTTCTTCTCCCTGTTGATGTGTATATCCATGTAAACCAACTATTCCATTTTTATCTATAAGATAATCAAGTGTAAATACAAAATCTGTATTATACATGCTAAGCTGAGTAGACGGATCATTATCAATACCTTTTGGAGGATTCATATATCTAGGAATCCAGGCAACATGAAAGGGGACATTTTCATGGTATAAATAATCTGCTATAATTCGGAGTTTTTCCAGTGACTCTGATGTTGCATACCTTTGGCCAGCAGTAATATCCTCTAACCTAATTAAAGCTGGCCTGCCATGTTTTTTCTCAATCTTTTGTAATAAAATATCTGAATTATAAAATAAAGACAATGTTTTTGTTTCAACATCCCAATCTGTTTTCAAATTAAATAACTTAGTGAAGTCAAAAAGAGATAGGTAAAGAACATCTTCTGATGCAATGGCCTTTTTTCGTAAATTATACTCCTTATTACCTTCATAATAGGAGTTTTTCAATAGATTAATTCGTACAGATTTATCGTTCATTTTAACAACAGCGTTATCTTTTGTAAGCTCTGTATTACATATTTCAGAAACCGGAATATATAACCTATTATTATCATTATATATAGGAAGTTGAAGACTCAGAGGTTTCATTTTAAAATTTAATCTTATGTCTTCTTCTTTCATATCTAAGCCTTTAAAAGAGCTAAATTTTCTATTAGATTGTTCTAAAATTTTACTTGCGTCATTCTGTTTCGGCAGCTTCTTATTTCCTAAGATAAATGCACCAGAAATGACAATGACAATACCTGCTAATAATATTAATTTAAATTTATACTTTGCTTTTTTTATGAACATTATCTATTCATCTCCTGATTGATTGATAAAACATAAATGTAATATATTTATATTTTACATTTGTAAAGATATAATACTCTTTATATTTACACATCAGGAGTGATAAGTAAAAATTTCCGCAAAAAAGCACCCGATTAAAGCCGGGTGTCTATAAAATGGTTCTCTTTTTATTGAACTTTTATAATACATAATTGGCGACTTCATTTAACCTTGAAATCACAGGCCTAGGTTTATATGTATTAATCAAGATGCGAAGTACAATACGGACATCTAGTTGCATCTATGGGAATATCACTCAAACAGTACTTACACTTTTTAGTATTTACTAATTTTTCTTCTTTCCTCTTATGTGAACTACCACCACTTATAGAAGTGGATGGCTTCTTAGTCAATATTCCTAACGGAATAAGTTTACCTAAGCTCTAAAGGTCGAACCAACCTCAGTGTATTACCAAAATTATATGGCTAATTTCAGCAGATTTTTGCTGGCGTTTATATCCCTGTCATGGTGTGTGCTGCATTTAGGACAGGTCCATTCCCTGAGTGCAAGATTTTTTACTTCTCTATTCTTATATCCACAAACTGAACATAATTGACTACTTGCATAATTACCGGGTGCCACTATTATTTTTCTGCCATACCATCCAGCCTTGTATTCCAGCATTCTTCTGAATTCACTCCAGCTTGCTTCGCTTATTGCCTTTGCCAGCCTGTGATTCTGCTGCATATTCTTAACTTTCAAGTCCTCAATAACTATAGATTGGTTTTCTCTGATTAGTTTTATTGATAACTTATTTAAGAAGTCTGCCCTTTGATTCACTATCTTCTCGTGTAATTTAGATGATTTTAACCTAGCTTTTTTTCTGTTATTACTGCCTTTTTTCTTCCTTGATAGATCCCTTTGAAGTTTGACAAGCCTTTTTTCTGATTTTCTCAGATATTTTGGGTTGGCCTCTCTATATCCATCTGAACATATTGCAAAT